>CANHUF010000351.1 GCA_947463715.1 Sphingobacteriales bacterium | reverse complement strand
TGGCCAGCAGCGCTACAATAAATGCAACTATACTGCCCACTGCAAGGGTTTGTATTCCTGCTGAATTGAGTATTTCAGGTTCCTCTTTCCAGATATCATAAATTGATTTTACTGTTGCTGCCATCATGGTGGGAACAGCAAGAAAGAAGGAGAATTCTGCTGCCAGTGGTCTTGTGAGCTTTTGTTGCATGCCACCGATGATCGTAGCAGCGCTCCTGCTTAGACCTGGGAAAATCACTGCAAGCACCTGAAATGAGCCTATGATCAATGCTTTTTTGTTGCTGATGTGTTCTTCATCTTTAATATCGGCTTGTTTGAACCACTGGTCAACGAATAATAAAACTATTCCACCTGCAAGCATGACAACAGCTATGAAAAGCGGGTTTTCCAGGACCTGGTCGATATGCTTTTTCAATAATCCACCAAAAATCAAGGCCGGTATTACTGCAATCAGGAGTTTGACATAGAAACCAATCCTGTTGATGTTGAAAAATTTTTTCCAATATAGCAGCACAACAGAAAGTATCGCTCCCAATTGAATGACCACTTCAAACAATTTGGTAAAAGCCTCTTCTTGTATCCCCATAAAGGACGAAGCAATCACCATATGACCTGTAGATGAAATAGGCAGAAATTCTGTAATGCCCTCGATTATGGCAATGACAATGGCTTCAACATTGGTCATGCCTGCTATTTACTTTTCTTCATGATGGCATAAACTTCAATAAGTAATCCTGCCATGATGAGAATGGGTGCTATTGTGATTCTGGTTTTGCTATACACCTGATTAACATCAAAAACATTGGGGTCTTCATTTTTCCCACCGCTCATGAGTACAAATCCGAGGATGATAACAATGATACCTATAAGCATCCAAAGCAGGTTGTCTTTTCCGAAAAGGGTGTTGTTTTTTGTATTCATGAGAAGTTGATTAATATAAGTCGTCGAGTTTCATTTTGAGATACTTGGTGACACTGCGGTGTGTACTGATAAATGTTATACTGATGCCAATCAGTATGAGTATGAAAAAAAGCAGCATCAGCATGGCATTGTCTCTGAGTGCTTTTATTTCAGGAAGCCACCAGTTTTCTACACCGTAGATAATGACCATGATTCCTCCAATTGCAAGTGCGGCGCTGATTAGTCCGTTTATCACGGCTTTGGTATCAAATGGTTTTGAGATGAACCACCTGGTGGCGCCAACCATTTGCATGGTTTTTATCAGGAACCTGTTTGAGAACATGGCCAGTTTAATGGTATTGTCAATCAGGATAATAACGATAAGTGCCAGTGTGCCTGCAAGGGCAAGCAGAAAGAATCCTGCTTTCCTGACAATATTGTTCAGGTTGCTGACAACCGCATCTGGGTATTTCACTTCGCTGATGATGAAGCTTTTTTTGATGTCTGTCGTGATGTTGTTGAGGCTGTCTTTGTTGACATATTCTGGTTCAAGGAAAAAGTCAATGCTGGCAGGAAGCGGATTGTAATCTAGGACTTTGTTCCAGTCTTCATTGCCGTCGCCAATAAACTTTTCTCTTGCCATCTCCTTGGTAACGTACTGCACATTTTTGGCATAGGGACGGCTTTCGATTATGGCTTTGACTGCATCAATTTCGTTTTGCGGGCTGCCTTCTCTTATGAATGCATTGACCTGAACACTTCCTTTGAAGTAACTTTCCAGTTTGCTGGCATTGATGACGAGCCATCCGAGCATGCCGAGTATAAACAATACCAGCGCCACGCCTAAAATAGACATGAAATACGACGGTTTGCTTCTTTTCATGGATGCTTTGCTGACTGCTGCCATAGTTTACGATTTAAATTTTCCCCGGAACCGTAAGGAATATCAAAAATAGCAATTTTAAAGCGTTTATGTATTTTTGCTTCGCTGATTAGCAAGGTTAAATTATTAAATAACATATCAGAACAGGATTCACATGGAGTATGCATTCAGGGAAATAGAAAGGAAATGGCAGGAGCACTGGCAAAAAACCAATGCATACAAAGTAAGTAATGACAGCAGTAAACCCAAATATTATGTGCTGGACATGTTTCCTTACCCCAGTGGGGCTGGTTTGCATGTGGGGCATCCGCTTGGCTACATTGCCAGTGATGTATTCAGCAGGTACAAGCGCCTGAAAGGGTTTAATGTGCTGCATCCGATGGGATATGATTCATTCGGATTGCCTGCCGAGCAATATGCCATTGAGCATGGTATTCCACCGGCGGTTTCTACGGATGCCAACATAGATACTTTCAGGTCTCAGCTTGACAAAATCGGGTTTTGCTACGACTGGGATCGTGAGGTTAGGACTTCCAATCCGGATTATTACAAATGGACTCAGTGGATATTTCTGCAGTTGTTTGACAGCTGGTTTGACCGGGCACAACAAAAAGCAAGACGTATTGCTGACCTTGTTTCCATTTTTAAAGCAGAAGGTAATAAAAGCCATGTTTGTCCGGGTAACCGCAAGTTATCCTTCACAGCAGAGGAATGGTCAGGTTTCGATGAAGCATCTCAAATGGCCATTTTGATGCAATACAGGCTTGCCTATTGCGGTGTGGGTGAGGTTAACTGGTGTGAGGCCTTGGGAACAGTGCTTGCCAATGACGAGGTTATCAACGGTGTCAGTGAGCGTGGCGGGCATCCCGTTATCAAGAAAAAACTGCGCCAGTGGTATCTTCGGATTACAGAATATGCTGAAAGGTTGCTTGATGGATTGCAAACAGTAGATTTCAGCGACAGCATGAAAGAAATGCAGTCGAACTGGATTGGTAAAAGCTTTGGTGCTGAAATTGATTTCGGGCTGGTTTCATCCAATCCGCTTGCCAATGGGAAGCAGCTTCGTGTCTACACTACCAGGCCTGATACGATATTTGGGGTTGATTTTATGGTTATCGCTCCTGAGCTTGCACTCGTTCAGGAAATAACAACTGCTGAACAGCACGAAGCAGTGAACAAGTACCTGGAATATGTGAACAGCCGGAGCGAGCGGGAGCGTATGGCCGAGAAAAAAATTACCGGTGTTTTCAGTGGTGCTTTTGTTCAACATCCATTTGAAGACAGGTTAATTCCTGTATGGATAAGTGAATATGTGCTGGCAGGATATGGTACTGGCGCAATCATGGCTGTACCCTGTGGTGATGAGCGGGACTTTAAGTTCGCCAAACACTTTGATATACCAGTAACCAATATTATCGGTTCGGCATTCAATGGTGAAGAGGCCAATTCAACCAAAGATGTGGTTCTTGAAAACAGTGGGTTCCTGAACGGACTCCTGATGCGTGATGCGATACTTGTGGCGATAGAGAAAATTGAATTAACAGGCATCGGCAAGCGACAGACCAATTACAAAATAAGGGATGCCGCATTCAGCAGGCAGCGCTACTGGGGAGAGCCTTTCCCAATAGTGTGGCATGGGGATATGGCAGTTACACTCGCTGAAAAAGATCTCCCTGTTTTATTACCTGAACTGTCAGATCTTAAGCCTGGTCCGGATGCACAAGGTCCGCTTGCCAATCTTCCTGACTGGGTTGATTATGCAGGTGGAAAACGTGAGGTTAACACCATGCCTGGTTATGCCGGAAGCAGCTGGTATTTCCTCAGGTACATGGACCCTGGCAACG
>CANHUF010000350.1 GCA_947463715.1 Sphingobacteriales bacterium | reverse complement strand
CCTTCGAACCTTCTGGTGCTGGACGAGCCGACCAACGACCTCGACCTCGAGACGCTGGACCTGCTGCAGGAACTGGTGGGCGACTACCAGGGCACGGTGATCGTGGTCAGCCATGACCGCGACTTCCTGGATCGCGTGGCGACCAATGTGATCGTCGCTGAGGGGGATGGACGCTGGCAGGATTATGCGGGCGGCTATGCCGACATGGTCGCCCAGCGCGGGGTTGGCGTGCAGGCCAAGGCCGCCGCGATCCCGCCGGGCGAGGTCCCTGCCCCGCGCGAGGCGCCGGACGCGCCGCGCGCCGCCGCGAAACCGAAGATGTCCTTCAAGGACAAGCACGCACTCGAAAACCTGCCGGCGCGCATCGCGCAGCTGGAGAAGGAGATCGCCGCGCTGCAGGGCCAGCTGGCCGATCCCGGCCTCTACGCCCGCGACCCCGCCGGTTTCGCCGCGCGCAGCAGCCTGATCGGCAAGAAACAGGCCGAGCGCGACGCGGCGGAGGAGGAGTGGCTGCGCCTCGAATTGCTGCGCGAGGAATTGGAGGGGTGATGCCCGTCTTGCCGCCCCCGCACGCAGGGGCGATGCTGGCGGCCTCATCATGACAGAAACCGGCCCGCGCGAGCCGCGCATCCTCCTCGGCATCGCCTTCATGATGATCGCGGCGAGCTTCTTCCCCGTGTTGAACGGGCTGGTGCAGTGGTTGTCGCCCCGCTACCCCTCCGAGCAGATCATCTGGGCGCGCATCACCGGCCAGTTCGTGCTGATGCTGGCACTCATGCTGCCGGGCGCTGGGCTGATGGTCTTCGCCACGCGCCGACCCCTCCTGCAATTCGGCCGCTCCTTCTGCCAGCTGGCCTCGACCAGCTTCTATTTCATCGCGGTCGCAACCGTGCCGTTGGCCAAGGCCGCGGCGATCGGCTTCCTCGCGCCCTTCATCGTGGCACTCCTGGCCTGGCCGCTACTGGGCGAGCGCCCGCAATTGCGCCGGATGCTGGCCGTCGGCGCGGCATTTGCCGGCGTGCTGGTGGTGATCCGCCCGGGCGATGAAAGCTTCCAGGCCGCGTCGCTGCTGATCCTGCTGAGCTCGAGCTTCTATGCGCTCTACCAGGTGCTGACACGCAAGGTCGCGCCCCATGACAGCGCGCAAACCTCGACCCTCTGGAGCGCGGTGGTGGGCTGCGCCGTGCTGACGCTGGTCGTGCCCTTCGTCTGGGTCACGCCGGCAAACCTCGCGGACACGCTGGCCTTCCTTGCCCTCGGCGGCTTGGCGACGGCGGGGCATTACTGCGTGGCGCGGGCCATGTCCTATGGTCCGGCGGCGGTGATCTCGCCCTTCCAGTACTGGCAGATCGTTGGCTCGGTGCTGATGGGGGTCGCGATCACAGGCCTCTGGCCGGATGGCGGCACCTGGATCGGCGCGGCGGTGATCATCGGCGCCGGCGTCTTCATGGCGGTCACCGAAGGCCGCCGGCGATAGCATTCGCGGAGAGAGTCAGATGACCATCGGCGTCGGCGGGTCGGATTTCGCGACTGAGCTTCAAGGCATCCGCAACCAGCGCGACGCGGTGCCGCCGATCGGCCCTGCCGAACACGCCGCGCGCGTCGAGCGCGCTCAGGCGCGCATGCGCGAGCTTGGCATCGCGGCCCTCTGGCTCGATGGGACGACGAACCTCGCCTGGCTGACGGGGCTCCGGCACGGCCAGTCCGAACGCCCGGTCGGCGCCGTGCTGCCGGCGCGCGGGCCGCTGACCTATCTCTCGCCCGGCTTCGAGGTGGAGCGCATCCGCACTATGCTGGCACTGCCCGGCGAGGTGCGCGGCTGGGAAGAGGATGAGGATCCCTACGCGCTCTTCGCCGAAATTCTCCGCGAAGCCGACGTCGCCGGCGGCACGGTCGCGCTGGACGACATGGCACGCGTCTTCGTGGCTGAAGGAATGCGCGCGGCGCTGCCGAACCACCACTTCATTGCCTCCGGCCCCGTCACCAGCCACCTGCGGGAGCGCAAGACCGAGCAGGAGGTCGCGATCCTGCGCCAGGCCATGGGCATGACGCTCGACATCCAGGCAGCCTGCGCGCGGGCGCTGGCGCCCGGGGTGACGACGACTGAGGTGATGGAGTTCCTCACCGCCGCGCATCGCCGCGCCGGCTTCGACGGAGGACCGAGCTTCGGCATCGTGCTGTTCGGGGAGCCGACGGCCTATCCGCACGGCGTGCCCTTTCCGCAGACGCTGCAGGAGGGTGATGTGGTGCTGGTCGATGTCGGCGCGCCGCTGCATGGCTATGTCTCCGACATCACGCGCAGCTACGTCTTCGGCACGCCCAATGCGCGGCAGCGAGACATATGGAACCTCTCGAAGCGTGCCCAGGCCGCCGGCTTCGCCGCGGCGCGGCCCGGCGCGCCGTGCGGGGGCATTGACGATGCCTGCCGGGCAGAGGTGGTGAAGGCCGGATTCGGCCCCGGCTACAAGGTGCCCGGCCTGCCCCATCGCACCGGCCATGGCATCGGAATGGATGTCCACGAGGCACCCTATTTCGTCGGCTCCAACCGCGCCCCACTGGCCGTCGGCAACACGGGCTCCATCGAGCCGACCATCGCCGTCTATGGCGAATTCGGCATCCGGCTAGAGGACCATATCGTGGTGACGGAGACCGGCGCCGCCTGGCTGACGCCGCCGGCGCGGTCGGTGGACGATCCCTTCGGGCTCGAATGACGCGGCATGACGCGCGGCGGTCCGGGAGGTGGCTTCCTCGTAACGGAACACCCCCCTTGCGGGACCGGAAGGCGATGCCTCTTATTGGGCTGTTCGGGATCATCCAAGGGAGCCAAACGCTGATGTCCCCTCGCTTTCTGCTGCCCGCCCTCGCTGCCGCCGCCATCGGGTTCGCTCCCGCTGCGCAGGCGCAGAACGCCGAAGCCGGGCGCACCGTCTACAACCAGTGCCGCGCCTGCCACACCATCGAAGCCGGCGGCCGCAACGGCGTCGGGCCGAACCTGCATGGCGTGGTCGGCCGTGCCGCCGGGGCGGTGCAGGGCTTCCGTTACTCGGCCAACATGCAGCAGCTGGCCCAGGGCGGCCTGACCTGGACGCCCGAGACCCTCAATCGCTACCTGGCCAACCCGAAGGATGTCGTGCCGCAGGGCTCCATGGCCTTCGCGGGCGTCCGCAATGACGAGCAGCGCGCCAACCTGATCGCCTTCCTGCAGACGCAGCGCTGAGCGTTCAGCGCGAGAAGAGCGGCGCGCGGAGGTCCAGCACCTCCGCCGCCGTCTCCTCGAAGGCGGCCAGCTCCGCCTCCCCGACCACGAGCGACAGCGCGATCATGCCGCGCCGGGCGATGTAGAAGCCGCGCTCCAGCAGGTCGAGGAACAGCAGTTCCTTCAGAGATTGGTCACCCGTTGCGGCTTCCGCGGCGTTGCGCGGCGGCTCAGTCGCGACATGTAGGCACAGCATGCTGCCGCGACCGGTCCAGTGCAGCGGCAGCCCGCGCCGCGCGGCCATGGCATTCAGCGACGCACGCAGCGAATCGCCCCGAGCATTCAGCGCGCGCGCGGCTTCCGGCGTGTAGACCTCCGCCAACGCCGCGATGCCGGCCGACATGGTCAGCACATTGTTGTTGAAGGTGCCTGCATG
>CANHUF010000349.1 GCA_947463715.1 Sphingobacteriales bacterium | reverse complement strand
TTTATATACTATTCCCGATGCCAATTTCCCGTCATATGCTTTCCAGCTGAATAACTCCGCAGTCATCCAATTGTATTCTTCCTGCTGTGGATTGATGGCGCTCATTTGTCTGGCCGCTGATAAATTATTGCTGACAAATACGTTAGGCGACAGCTTAAAACTCTCTGAAATATAGAGATAAGCATCAGTATCCTTTGCTTTGAGAAGCTGACCAATGGCATACGGCCCTTCCTGAAGTAACTTAACCTTAGAACCACAACAAAGTTCCATTGTTGCCAAGCCAGCATACTTATTGTTTTCATTGAATGTTTTCAATAAAATTGGTTGGCCTGATTTAACAAATTGTTCCTCTGATTCTGTTGAAATATACCTGTAACGCACATGGCTTTTCCTGCCTAATCCTTTTGTAATTAATTCAGGGGATATTTTCCCACTGGGATCTAACTTCCAGATATCAAAGCGGTCATATACGTATAAAAATGAATCTTTTTCATGCCAACGCATAATGCCGTAAGGTGTTGGATCTGATGGCATGTCGTAGTCTTCATCATAAAGCTTTTGTGATATCTTTTTACTGATATTTACAATACTTCCAGAATCGTAACTGAAATAATGTTTGACGCTGTTATCGTACCAGTAAATGAAATTTCCACCAGGAGAAAGCTGAGGAAATCCTGACAAATCCCGAATGATTAATTTCCTGGATCCATCTGCAGGATTGATTTGGTAAACATCACGCTTCGTTGAACCTTCCCATTGCATTGGAATACGCTTACCTACATCTGATGTGCCCAAGAAGAAATCACCATCACCAGTTTTGGACAAAACAACCTGTGGCATTTCAGGATCTGCCAATGGAATAATCTTCTTTTCAGAAACCTGAATCATTGACATATACGATTGGTTTCTTTCCTGATTGATCCTTTTTAACTGATATGGTTGCAGATAATCATCTTTATAATGCCAAATATCGAGCTTGACCAGATCCATTTCTACCAAAGATGTATCCCTGAGAGGCTTTATCGGATTAATCCCGATAAACATTCTTTTTCCTGATTTACTGAAAACAGGAGTTGAATTCTCACTTACTGTCCAATTAACAGGCATTCCAATTGAAAACTTATCAGCCAGAATTGAGGCAACTGCATCACCATTTTGCCAATGCCATAATTTATAAAACTTTTGTGGAGATTTAAACGCAGAATCTCTTTCAGCCAAAAAAGCAACCTGACTGCCATCTTCAGCAATTGTAAAATTTTTAAAATCATTGCCACCTTTTAGTATGGTGTCAAATCTGTTTTCTGCTGAACGCCAGATAAAAACTGCTGGTTTCACAGATTTATCAGCTTTGGATGCTGATGATTCGAGCAATAAAATTTTACCATTTTCACTCCACATGTACTCAGAAATCAATGGCAGACTTTGCCCCCCTTTGCCTTTAAGTGATTTGATTACCAACTCTTTGCCTTCCTGACCGTTTCCAGCAGCGGGTTCATCACCTTCAGCATCTTCAAGAGACTCATCCAATAATTCATCTTCCCTTTCTTCGCTTGCGCTCAGTTTCCTTTTTTGTTTTCTATCAGGTTTCTGTTCAATGATTTGCGGGATATTTACTTTACCAGAATCTTTTTTTGCTATAGCCGAATCAGGCTGCTTTACTGGTTTGGGCAATTGAACTGTTTTTTTAACAGAAGAAAAGGCAAACCAGTCAGATGATTTTTCCGGTATGCCGTATGACTTAACACCTGCAATTTTCTCTATGTGTTTATCAGCCACGTTAAAAACAAAGAGAGAATCCTGTGGAAGATCTTCTTGCTTGATTTTCTTAATTTTTGCTGCTCTTTGCTCAAGATACAATGGTTTGATCTTGCCTATCAGGTGATTACCATCAGCAGTGAAGCGAATATTGTAACCTCTCGGAACTGTTGTTGAAAATGATGAATCTGACTTCTGGATAACTAACCTGCCATCTCCCTCCTGAACATCAATGGTATAAGCAATCCATTCTCCGTTGGCATTAATCAATTTCTCACCAATAGTTTGCCAACCATCATAAACAGTGTGATCAAGTGGCTTTTTTTGACCTTTAACATGACTTGCCTGGATCAAAAACATCAATAGACAGGTAGATAAAGCTATAATTCGCATCTGCAATGTTTATTTACTTTGAAATTAATGAATTTTATACGGTTGTGCTCAATAATCAATCAGGTAGCAAGATTTTTAGCTACTCTTATTGATTGTATTACCACCGTTGTAAAAATAACAATCAGGCCAGCATAAAATGAAAACCCAAGCTCAAGGTGCTCTTTGTAAATCAAAAAAGCCAATAATATCCCATAAACTGGCTCAAGATTAAAAGTCAGGTTTACGGTGAATGCAGAAATACGGGATAAAGCCCTGACTGAAAGGTTAAAAGCAAGAACTGTGCAAAACAAACTCAGGATAATTAACCAGAAGATGTCTAGTAAGCCAGGAACATAGGATTGCGCAGGCATAAACTGCATATAGATTGGAACAACAAAAGTAAGCAACATCCAGCCACCTCCCATTTCATAGAAGGTTATGGTATCAGCACTGTATTCCGAAACAAGCTTTTTATTGAATATGGGAAAAATAGCTGCCAGAAAAGCTGAGATTAATCCAAAAATTATTCCAAGCCTAAAATCCTGATCAAAATGGAATATGAGGTATACGCCAAGCATGACCATTAAGCCAAGTAATATCTCAGTAATTTGATACTTACGCTTAGAAATTAAGGGATCAAAGATGGCAGAAAAAAAACCAACAGCTGAAAAACATACAAGAGAAACAGAAACATTGGCATATTTAACACTCCCATAAAAAGTGACCCAGTGCAGGGCAATGATGGAACCAATGCCCAAAAGGGGGAGCATTTTTTTAAAAGAGAGCTTCTCAATTTTTTTAGAGAACAGTGATATGATAAATAGAAAAATCACGGCAAACATCATCCTGTACCACACCAGGAGTGATTCATTGATAACGATTAGTCTTCCTAATACTCCGGTGAAACCCGCCAGCAATACGGCAATATGCAATTGGATGAAAGCTTTCCGCATTCCGGTTAACTTAGTTTAGTTGTATCCTTACTTTCTGATTCTTTTCAGGTAATCTCCAAAAATATATTGCCATTGCATGGCAAAAACGCCAGTTATACCTTCTTTTATTATCCCTTTAGACATTTTTGATGCCCCATGTTCTCTATCACGGAATACAATAGGCACTTCTGAAATCTTAAAACCCAGTCTCCAGGAAGCGAATTTCATTTCTATCTGAAAAGCATAGCCAATAAATCTTATGGCATCGAGATTCATGGCTTGAAGCACTTTTTTGGAATAACAAACGAATCCGGCAGTAGGGTCATTTACTGGCATCCAGGTAAACAACTTACTGTAAAGAGCTCCTCCCTTTGAAATGATTTTTCTTGAAAGCGGCCAGTTTTCAATTTCACCACCTGGCACGTATCTTGATCCGACCGACAAGTCTGCACCTTGAATGTAACAGGCTTCATAAAGCCTAATGAGATCAGCTGGATCGTGTGAGAAGTCAGCATCCATCTCAAAAATATAATCATAGTCGTGTTCAATAGCCCATTTAAATCCCATGATATAG
>CANHUF010000348.1 GCA_947463715.1 Sphingobacteriales bacterium | reverse complement strand
TACCTGAAGTTGTGTAAGGTTAACAGCAGTTGTAACACCCCTGCGCATCAATTCCAGCTCAAAAGAGGTTCCCCGGGTTGGATAGGGCAAGTAATTCATGTTGAAATACTGGTAAGTATACCTCAATTCAGGATATACAACTTTGGTTTTCCCTGCACCGAGGTAATTTAAATTCATTGCTGCAACTGTATCTGCTACCGTTTCTGCCTGCATGCCGAGTTTCAGATAGTGCCGTTCGATTGATCCTTTGCGGTAGGAAAAAACGCCGCCAACATAAACCTGCTTCCGGATAAAATTCAAATCATCCTTATAGAACTGCTGGCGATTACCTGATGTTTTGTAGTTGATTTCCCTGTTCCGGGAATAAGATATATCCAGCCCCCAGCCTCGTCTGAGTGAATTATCTGAAAAGGGATTATAATAATTCATGGCGAGTCTCTGGGTGTAACCGTTGATGATCCAGGCGTTCAGTTTGTCATTTCTGCCCGTAATGTTCTTGCCATGGAATTTCAGTCCGTAATTCACCCGCTCCGGATCCAGCCCGTAATCGTTTACCCATACATTCCAGTTACGGTCTGCCGGCTTTAAATATGGAAAAAGTAAATAATACCACCGTTCCCTGACATCCACGATAATATCCAGCGAATCATTATTCCAGTTCGAGAAACACACATTGACCTCTACAAAAAGGGTTGTATTGATGAGGTTTTGCCTGCTGGTTTCAAGTCCGGTTAGTATATCCTGCATCGGATAAGATAGCCCCTGCCTGAATGCAAGCTCCCTATTGATGATGTAAGGCTTTGTTTGCTTTATTCCGTTGATGGAGATATTTCTTATTGTAACCTGTGCCCGTTTCAACACATCCTGACTTTCCACAGGAATGCCTAGTTCCTGAGCATCCAGGGGGAGCTGAAAAAATCCAACAAAAAGAATCAGGAAAAAATTTCGCATTGCCGGGTGGTTATTGATTGGGCATAACATCCAGCATACCCCATAAATATCTAAATATTCAGATAATTGAAGAGATGTTCCAGGTTGTTTTGCAGTGTATTGTCAAAGGCTTCCTCACCGAAATGGTAAAGCACTTTATACTCATAACGCTGAAATGTGGCAATTATTCCAGAAATGTCTTCTTTATTTACGCGCAACATAACCTGGAGCATACCTGTAGCAGGATCAGTTACGGCATTCATGTTCATGATTGTGGCATCATTAGACTCTACCAGTCGGTTAATTTCTCCCGGTGCATAGTCTGTTCTGGGCATTCCGAGTATCAAAAGAGAACCCTGCTCTTCAGCACCGAGCAACTGGGATGCCTGGTCCAGCAGCCTGGAACTTTCTATTACTCCCTCCCACTCTTGCTGCTCATTGAGAACAGGAACAATGTCGAGCTGGTATTTTGAGCGCAAACGGAGAGCCTGAATGAAATGATCTCCTGCTCTTACAGACACTTTCAAAAAAAGGGGTTGAATAGACTCCAGTTCATCCTGCAATGGTGCAGACTGCAAATCATCGAGTTCTACCACACCAAGGAAAAGCTGTCCATCGAGGACTGGCATAGTAAAGACCTGCTCAGCTTCCATGATTTCTATGGCCTGTGCCACAGTATCGTGAACGCTTAACACCCTGAAATCATGATCCAAAAGTTGACTGCAAAATGTCATATTCAAATTTGACAGTCCAATATTACAGTTAATTTGTGGCAGGATCGTTGAATTTTTGTAAAAATTGAGCAAGTATAACGTTAAATTCATCCGGAACCTCCATCATCGGGGCATGGCCGCAATGATCTATGAAATGCAATTCACTGGATGCAATCAACCGGTTAAACTCCCTTCCTACAAAAGGAGGCGTGATGCTGTCGTTATTACCCCATATTAACAGGGTTGGTAATTTGATCTGTTTCAACTCATCGCCAAGGTTATTCTTAATGGCACTCCTGGCCAGTGCTATCACTTTAAGCGTTTTCATGCGCTCATTCACAATCTGATATACCTCATCCACCAATTCCTTGGTTGCAGTATTGGGATCATAAAAGGTCATCTCGGTCTTTTTCCTGATATACTCATAATCACCACGCTTGGGATAGGTATCTCCCATGCCATTCTCAAAAAGACCTGAACTTCCGGTAAGAATCAGTGACCTTACCCGTGCTGAAGACTTGATAACATGCACCAGCGCTACATGTCCGCCGAGGGAATTACCAAGCATATGAATACCCGTATAACCGCGGTGTTCTATAAACTTCGCAAGGTATTTTTCCAGTCCGCCTACAGTTGTATGCAACAGATCCAGTTCAAATAAAGGCAACAAGGGTACAATAACCTTGTGTGTATGCCTGAAATGGTCGATAATCCCTGAAAAATTACTCATGGCGCCAAAGAGTCCGTGAAGCAGCATGAGGGGCTGGCCCTCACCTTCTTCAATAAACTTGAACTTGGCATCCTCTTTAACCTCGTATTGTAAACTCATATCAATTACCTGACTAAATTAAAAGATAGTTTTGGCTGATCCCGACAAAGATGGGCAAAATGAACGACAAATCGCACCCTTTGTAGGAAACTGACCAAACACGGTAAATTTTATCGACCTATTGTTTAATTAAACTAACCACTTGCTTAAACAAATTATTCAGTTCGGGTATCCAAACAGCAAAAATATCTATGACTTTCGCCCCCCAACTCAACAGGATCTCTCCGGTGCGTGATTCCCCTACAAGACTTTTCCCAATAATTTCAAACCTGCTGGCATAAATCAACACAACCGCATAAACAGTAAAATAGATCACGCAGAAAAGCAAAATGCCTGCAAGCTTATTGAAAATACCCATCAGCATGAGCTCAAGAGACTTTTCAATAACCTTGCCGGTAATCCTCACAGCAATCATTACGACGACCATGACAAGCAAAAATGCAAGTATGGCTGACCACCTGCCCCCACCCTCACCCAGATTCTGCAAATAACGTGTTGCCACCCAGCCTGAAAACTTAAAAGCTATAAGCAGTGCCAGTATATAAGAAATAAAGGTAAAAACAGCCATCACCAATCCTTTTGTCCAGCCTTTGTAAAAAGCCAGCACCAAAAGAAACAGTGCAATAATATCTATAGCCATTTGCGCTCTTTTGAATAACCCTCTGGATGAATCAGGAAAGCAACTCTTTTACCATGGCAGAAATAGCCTTTCCATCTGCCTGGCCGGCAAGCTGCTTGGTTGCAATACCCATAACCTGTCCCAATCCAGATAAATTGGTAACCCCAGCCTCGGCTATAATGCCTGAAATTACCTGCCTGAGGGTATCTGCATCCATCTGTTTGGGCAGGTACTGCTCAATGACCTCCACTTCTTCCTGCTCTGTTTTGGCAAGATCAGACCGGTTCTGTTGTTCAAAAATGGCAATTGAATCTTTCCGTTGCTTAACCAGCTTCTGCAGCATTTTTATTTCTGCCTCAGGTGTCATACCTGCAGCTCCACCCTCTGCTGTCTTGGCCAGCAGCAATGCTGCCTTGATTGCCCGCAGAGCTCTCAGTCCTTTTTCATCCTTGGCCAACATGGCCTTCTTCAGGTTGTCATTAATCGTTAGCTCGAGTGACATATTCAGATTTTATATAATTAAAATTACCCCTTGTTTTCTGCATCTAAACTCTTTC
>CANHUF010000347.1 GCA_947463715.1 Sphingobacteriales bacterium | reverse complement strand
GGAACTGGCATCCTGCTTGCCAGGGATTCCAATAACGCGGTTGTGCGTCTGGATTCAACTTTTTACCAGGGGTATAATTTCGGGGCTTTCAATTTTGTGTACAAAGACACCATTTTCAGCCTGGGTGGTTATGGATTCTGGAATTTTAATGGTATGATGCGGTATTACAACGAAAAAAATCATTCCTGGTACATCATCAAAACAAATAAACAGATTCCGCTGAGGTTGTGGCATAATGCACGCATATATTATGACGAAAAGGCGCAAAAAATTTACGCAGTATATACGATACCAAAGGAAGAATGGATTCAGGAAGGTGGAGAATTGGATGGAAAAAAGTATGTGCAATGTCTTGATTTAATCACCAAAAAATGGTGGGTTGAACCTAAAACCACCAATAAAACTTCCTTTGATGAAGCAGGCTGGGTTAATTTCCCCATTTTCAATACCCCATACGGTATGATTTCTTTCATTCAGAATGAATTGAAACTATTTGATTTTGGTAATAACAGGATAGGCAATATTGCTTCTGATAAAGCTCGTATCATACAGGAAAACTGGAACCAATACCAGCAATTGATGATGATAGCAAGAGGTGAGATGCTCTATTTTGTTAATCCCCTAAAAGCAAAAATTGACAGTGTTCCCTTTTCTGAAAAGGATATTACCTGGACTTCCGACAAAATCGCCATTGATTCCGGCCAATCTAATCTCTTACTCTCTCTGTTTACTGGTATCATAATCATTATAGTTGCGGCAGGAGTTTATTCATTCAAGAGAAGAAATAGATCAATAATAAGCTCAAATCATATAATAGCTGAATTTGAACCTGAGGAAGCTAAAAAGGAAACATCTTTTCAGCGTAATATCCCATTTTCAGAAACACTTTCCGCAGTTGAAAAATCACTCCTTGACCTCATCCTAAAAAACTCATCCAATGGCAATATGACTTCTGTGAATAGTGTGAATGAGGTGTTGGGCATTGCCCGCAAGGATGTAAAATCTCAGAACAATATACGAGCAGCAGCCCTCCAGATGATCAATCACAAATTCATCGCCTACAGCGGTTTGAATGATGAACTGATTCTCAAGCAACGAACTGAATTTGACAAGCGTTTTTTTGAATATTTTATCCATGCAAAGTATGTGCAGAAGGTAAAATGAGCCTTTATATGAGCGATTATTTAAATTCTGTCAAATGAAAATCTAAAATAATGTAAAATAAAATGTTTAAAAAATGTAAAATAAAATACTTTAAAAATGTAAAATAACCTACATTTGTATGAGTTAAACTTTTGTGGAATACAAAGAGCGCATATCGGATAAAGAGTTGATTCGAAAGGTCAATGCATCAGGTGCAGTTCTCATCAAGGGTGCAAAAGCCTGCGGGAAAACTGAATCTGCGAAACAATTGGCAAAAAGTATCCTGAATGTTGATAGGGATATGCAGGTAAGGTCGCTCATCAATATCGAGCCAGAACGTTTACTGCAAGGCGAAACACCCCGATTGATAGATGAGTGGCAGGTAGAACCGAAATTATGGGATTATATCAGGCATGAAATAGACAATAGAAATAAAAGCGGACAATTCATTCTCACTGGTTCAGCTAATCCAGAGGAATCTGCTCAGATGCATTCAGGTGCAGGCAGATTTACAATCGTTGAAATGCGAACGATGTCGTGGCAGGAATTGGGTTTTTCTTCCGGATTGATCAGTTTATCTGATTTATTCAAAGAAAAAAAGGTAAACATCTGTGATACATCTACAGATCTTGAATTTATCATTGAAAAAATAATTATTGGAGGTTTTCCAACACTGTTGAATAAAACAATTGAGCAGGCAACAGATCTTAATAGGGCATATATAACCTTACTGGCTGAAGTTGATATGAGTAGGGTTTCCTCAGTAAAACGTGACCCTATCAAAGTAACCAGTCTGCTTCGTTCACTTGCAAGAAATACATCAACGATGGTTGATATAACAGCTTTGGAAGCAGATATTCGTCAACAGGATAACATAGGAATTACAAGACCAACCGTGTATGACTATTTAGATACATTAAATCGATTAATGATAATTGAAGACCAGCCGGCCTGGAATACCCACATTCGTTCATCCTATGCATTGAGAAAATCTCCTAAAAGACATTTTACGGATGTTGCTTTAGCGGCAGCAGCTTTGGGTGTTGATAAAGATTCACTTTTGAATGATTTGAATTTTACAGGGTTTTTGTTTGAGTCACTAGTTGTTCATGATCTCCGTGTATATGCACAGGCAAATGATGCCAGTGTTTTTCATTACCGTGATTCGAGTGGATTGGAAGTGGATGCAATCGTTCAGCAATACAATGGAGACTGGTGTGCTTTTGAAATAAAACTTGGAACAGGAAATATTGAAGAGGCTGCAATGAACCTGCAAAAATTTCGATCGGTGGTTGATGAACGCAAACTAAAAAAACTTAAGTCACTCAATATCATCACAGGAACAGGCATCAGTTATAGCAGACCAGATGGAATAAATGTTATTTCATTGGCTTCACTTGGTGTTTAAAGCAATATTAGAAAATAAGTCATGGAAAACCCACACCGGTATTTCTTATTGCATAAGCCTTATGATATGGTCTCCCAGTTTGTGAGTTCGCACAAGGTGCGTTTATTGGGCCATATTGACTTTGATTTTCCGGAAGGCACACATGCTATTGGTCGGCTCGATAAAGACTCTGAAGGATTGTTGCTCCTCACAACAGACAAGCGAATCACCAGGTTATTGTTTCAAGGTAAACAACCGCATACACGTACTTACCTGGTGCAGGTGAAAAGAATTGTAAGTGAGGAAACAGTTCAGTTATTATCTAACGGCGTGGCAATCAGTGCGCCATTTGATCAACAGGTTATGACACAACCCTGTGTAGTAAGACTTTTGAAAGAACCTCCAGAAGTTTCAGAACCACTCGTTCCTTTACATCCTAAAGTGCTCAATTCCTGGCTGGAGATTTCGTTAACTGAAGGTAAATTCCACCAGGTCAGGAAAATGGTAGGGGTTGTAAAACATCCCTGCGTTCGACTGATCAGAACTTCTATTGAAGATATTCATCTGGGAAATTTAAAACCCGGTGGTGTAAGAGAAGTAAGTCAGGAATATTTTTTCAGTAAACTGCGTATTTAAAAAGTCCTAATCTCTCAAACAATATTCCTGCGCGGAGTATATACCCTTTTTACCGCTGCAGGCAAAGGCTACAAAACAGGCTGCAACCATATAAATCAGGTGTTCAGTTCCAAAAAGCTCAAGACCCATTACTACACAGGCCAGTGGTGTATTGGCTGCTCCTGCAAAGACGGCAATCAGTCCGAGCCCGGCAAACAAATCAACCGGTGCGCCGGCATACACCGCAAGGGTATGTCCGAGTGCAGCACCCATAAAAAACAACGGGGTCACTTCACCACCTTTAAAGCCCATGCTCAACGTAATGGCTGTGAGTAAGAGTGTCCACCACCAGCCCAGGGGGTCAATGTGGTTGGACTGAAAACTGGAAAGGATGCTGATGCCATTGCTATTCGGGCTTTCAACACCCAGTCCGAGGTAATCATAAGTTCCCAGCAGTTCACTGATGCTCCAAACAAGCAAGCTGGCTGCAACCACTATCAGATAAGAATTC
>CANHUF010000346.1 GCA_947463715.1 Sphingobacteriales bacterium | reverse complement strand
GTCAGCGCCAATCTGCCGGCCAGCCCGCCGACCACACCGTTCCTGGAGCAGATGCCGATCGCTCCGGAGCTGCGCCCGCGCCCGCTCAATGATCCGGCCTTCACCCGCCCCCCCACCGAGAGACCCGATCGCAGCATCAATCCAGCCACCGGCATGCCCTATGAGGGCCGTGGCGACCCGCATCAGTACCGCCGCCTCAATGAGCCGCAGACCTTCTATGTGCAGCGCTTTGGCGCCGTGCCGCCGGTGTCCATCCACCCGCAGTTGCCCAAGCAAGTGACCTTCTGGGGAGCCAACCTGGGCGGCGCGGATCTGGCTGCCGACCCACCCATGACCCCCATGCCCACGATCGTGAGCCGCTATGCCGTCGGCCAGAACACCGCCATCCTCGTGCGCCGCTTCAACCAGCTGCCCACCGGCGTGCCCAGCGGCGGCTATGGCAAGAACTCCATCAGCATGCACCTGCACAACTTTCACTCGGCGCCCGACAGCGATGGCGGCCCCTGTGACCCCGCCCTGGGCGGACTGGCCGAAAACCCCCTCACCCAGGGGCGCTTCTTCTTTCCGGGCCAGTACTACGACTACTACTACAACATGAAGCGCGCGGGCTTCACCCTGCCCGGCATGCCCGATGGCGATATCCGCGAGTCCCTGGGCACCCTCTGGTACCACGATCACCGCGAAGCCCACACCGCCGAGAACGTCTACAAGGGTCTGGCCGGCTTTCATATCGTCTTCAACGAACACGACACCGGCAACGAGAACACCGGCTTCAGGCTCCCCAGCTACCCCGCCTTCGACATCCCGATCTCGTTCATCGACCGATCCATCGACCCGTTGACCGGGCAGGCCACACTCGATCTTTTCGATTCAGACGGTCACCTGGGCGACAAGTACGTGGTCAACGGCAAGATTCAGCCGTTCTTCGAGGTCAAAAAGCGCCGCTACCGGTTCCGTCTGCTGGATATCGGCCCTTCGCGCCACTACCAGCTCTTTCTGACCAACCCCGACAACCCTGCGCAGTCGATCCCGTATTGGCGCATCGGCAATGACGGCAACCTCTATGAAAGGCCCCTGCAGGTCACCAGCATGAAGCTGGCCCCCGCCGAGCGGGCCGACATCATCGTGGACTTCAACCGCCTCACCGCTGTGGGCGGCCCGGCCGCCGGCGCACGGCGACTGTGGCTGGAAAACCGCCTGATCCAGACCAATGGGCGCAAACCCGATGACAAACTGAACGCGGCAGGTAACGCTCGCAACGTACTGGTGGAGTTTCGGATCGGAGACGTGGCGCCCGATGCCAGCCGCGACCCGGCCACCATCGCCAGCTTCGCCCCCATCCTGCTGCCGCCCCTGCGGGTACCCACCATCACGCGCCATTTCAAATGGGATCGCACCAATGGCATGTGGGCGGTCAACGGGCGCATCGTGGACTGCAACGAGATCCGCTTCACCATGAAGCGCGGGCGCCCCGAGCGCTGGATCCACCACACCGGCGGTGGCTGGGCGCACCCCATCCACAACCACTTCGTCGAGGGGCGCATCGTGCGGCGCAACGGCGTGACCGTGGGCCCAGGCCATCAGGAGTACTGCCGCAAGGATGTGGTGGCCCTCTACCCGGGCGACGAAGTGGAGTACTGGGTCACCGCCACGGATTACCACGGCGTGTACCCGATGCACTGCCACAACGTGGTCCACGAAGACTACGGAATGATGATCCTGTTCCGGGTGGACGACATCGGCGACACAAAAAGGGAACCCTGAACGGCCCTCCCCAATAACCGTGCCCACGCGCTCCAGGCCGTGGGCACGGCCCTTGTCGCTCTTCAAACGTGACTTACCTCACGGGTGACGCGTGACGTTTTTCATCCACAGCGTTGTGACAGAACAGTCCGCCTCAAGACAGGCATGCAGGCCTTCCAATTGAACAATGACTGGAGACCCTCATGCTTGCTTGACTGGCACGGCATTCGCTAATCCGAAAGTGTTAATCGCAAATCGTGATGATTACTTTCAATTTATCGGATGACTGCCATGACTGACAAACCGCAAGCCCGCCACAGCGCAGACCACCCCTCGCCCGAGCAAGGTGCTCCCGCTCGCCCCCAGCGCCGTTCCATGCTCAAGGCCGGCGCCTCCTCAGTGGCCCTGGCAGGCGTCGCTTCACAGGCCGGCGCAGTCCTGTTGCCCAGCCCGCCCACCACGCCGGTCCTGGAGGCTATGCCGATCACCCCGGTGTTGCCCGAATCGGCCGCCCCGGGCGCCGTCGGCGCAAACGCTTCTTTCGCAGCCAACCGCCCCACGCTCACGCCAAACCGCGCCATCAACCCCGCCACCGGCATGCCCTTCGAGGGCCGCGGCGACGCTCACCAATACCGCTCCATCACCGGTGAGCCGGTCAAGTACTACGTGCAGCGCTACGGCGCCGTGCCCCCCGTGTCCATCCACCCCCAGCTGCCCCTGCAGGTCAACTTCTGGGGTGCCAACCTGGGCGGCGCTGACCTCACCGTCGACAAGCCCATGTCGCCCACGCCCACCATCGTGAGCCGCTACGACCAGCCCATCCTGGTACGCCGCATCAACAACATCCCCACAGGCGTGCCCAGCGGCGGATTCGGCAAGAACTCCATCAGCATGCACCTGCACAACTTCCACACCGCTCCCGACAGCGACGGTGGACCGTGCGACCCCGCCCTGGGCGCTCTGGCCGAGAACCCCCTGACCCAAGGCCGCTTCTTCTTCCCCGGTCAGTACTACGACCATTACTACTCCATGCGCCGTGCCGGCTTCGCCACCGACCCGCTGCGCAAGGGCGACATCCGCGAGTCCCTGGGCACCCTCTGGTACCACGACCACCGCGAAGCCCACACCGCCGAGAACGTCTACAAGGGCCTCGCGGGCTTTCACATCGTCTTTAACGAGTACGACACCGGCGACGAGAACACCGGCTTCAAGCTCCCCAGCTACCCCAAGTACGACATCCCAATCGGCTTCATCGATCTGGCCATCGACCCGGCCAGCGGCCAGGCCACCGTCGACCTGCTCAACAACGAGGGCCACCTGGGCGACAAGTACCTGGTCAACGGGAAGATCCAGCCCTTCTTCAATGTTGAAAAGCGCCGCTATCGCTTCCGCCTGCTCGACAAGGGCCCGTCGCGCTTCTATCAGATCTACCTGACCAACCCCGACAACCCCGCCCAGTCGATCCCTTACTGGCGTATCAGCAACGACGGCAACCTCTACGAAAAGCCCCAGCTCACCACCAACGTGAAGCTGGCTCCCGCTGAGCGCGCCGACATCATCGTCGACTTCAACAAACTCACCGCCCCAGGCGGCCCCGCAGCAGGCGCCACCCGCCTGTGGCTGGAAAACCGTCTGGTGCAAACCGACCCGGCCAAACCCACTACCACGGTCGCAGCTGCAGGCAACCGCACCAACGTGCTGGTCGAGTTCCGCCTGGGCGCCGTCACCGCTGATAACAGCCGCGACCCGGCGCTGATCACCAGTTTCGCTCCAATCACCCTGCCCCCGCTCAAGGTGCCCACCGTCACCCGCACCTTCAAGTTCGGCAAAGGCCAAGGCGGCTGGAACGTGAACGGCAAGCTCATCGACTGCTCCAGGGTCAACTTCACCATGAAGCGCGGGCGCCCCGAGCG
>CANHUF010000345.1 GCA_947463715.1 Sphingobacteriales bacterium | reverse complement strand
TGTTCGAGATCTCGATCGTCACCTGGCCTTCCCATTCGGGCTCCAGCGGGGTGACGTTCACGATCAGGCCGCAGCGCGCATAGGTGGATTTGCCGAGGCAGATCACCAGCACGTCGCGCGGGATCCGGAAATACTCGACCGTGTGGCAGAGCAGGAAGGAATTGGGCGGGATGATGCAGGTCTCGCCCTTGCGCGTGACGAAGCCCTTCTCGTTGAACACCTTCGGGTCCACCAGCGCGTTGTCCACATTGGTGAAGATCTTGAACTCGTCGGCCAGCCGCGCGTCGTAGCCGTAGCTCGACAGGCCGTAGGAGATCACGCCTTCCCGCCGCTGCGATTCGACGAAGGGCTCGATCATGCCGTGCTCGGTCGCCATGCGGCGGATCCAGGTGTCGGGCATGATGGGCATGGGGCGGAAACCTCGCGCGGCGCGGCCGGTCGGTGGCGTATACGCAGGCGGGGTTAGCCCAAGCCCGGCGGGGCGTCCATCACTCCCCGGACGGCGGTGTGTCCTGCCGGGCGGGGGGCTCCACCGCCTGCTCCCGCGCACGGGCCTGGGCCTTGCGTTTCCTCAGATTTTCCCGCAGCGCCGCGGCCAGCCGGGCTTCACGCTCGGCCGTGGCGGGAGGCTTCGGCGGCGGGGCGGGGGGCTTGGCCATCGCTATTCCGCGCGGATTCCGGCGGCTTGGACCACGGCGGCCCAGCGGCGGACCTCGGCGGCCACGAAGGCCTGGTACTCGGCCGCACTCATCCGCCGCGGGGTCGCGCCGGCCTCGACCAGGCGGGGCGCGACATCCGGGTGGGCGAGGGCCGCCAGCACCTCGGCGTTCAGCCGCGCGGTGATAGGCGCCGGCAGCCCCGCCGGGCCCGAGAGGCCGAACCAGGTGGAGGCGACGAGGTCCGGATAGCCGAGTTCCGGGAAGGTCGGCACCTCTGCCCAGCCTTCCACCCGCTGCGCCGCGGTGACGGCCAACAGACGAAAGCGCTCGTTGCGCCCGGCCTCGACCAGTGTCGTGATGATGGCGTCCACATTGCCCGCGGCGAGGTCGTTCATCATCGGCCCCGAGCCGCGATAGGGCACATGCGTCGTCTCGATCCCTGCCGCGCGCTTCAGGATTTCCTGCTTGGCGTGAGAGGAGGTGCCATTCCCCGGGCTGCCGACGCTCATCCCCGGCCGCGCGCGCGCGGCGGCGACGAAATCGGCCAAGCTCCGGATCGGGCTGGCGGCGCTGACCACCAGCACCGAGGGGACTTCGGCCATCAGCGCCACATGGGTGAAGTCGCGCACCGAATCATAGGGCATGGTGCGGTAGACGCTCGGGCCCACGCCGTGGCTCGCGATGTTGGAGACGACGAAGGCCAGCCCGTCCGGCGGGCTCTTCGCCACCAGGTCGGAGCCGAGCGTGCCGCCCGCGCCGGCCCGGTTCTCGATCACGACGGATTGGCCGAGCGTCACCGACAGACGCTGCGCGACGAGGCGCGCGACCACATCGGTGGTGCCGCCCGGCGGGAAGGGAACGATCATCCGCACCGGCCGCGAGGGCCAAGCCTGCGCCTGCGCGATGCCCGGCAGGGCCAGGGTGGCGGGCAGCGCGAGAAGATGGCGGCGGCGCATCGGCGGTCTCCGGTCGGCGTCTGTCTATAGGGCGCGGGCGAGCAGGCGCGAAAGGGCAGCGTTGAAGGCCTCCGGCGCCTCATACATCACCCAATGCCCAGCGCCGGGGATCAGTTCGATCGCGGCATCCGGGCGTGCGCTCCGCAGCGCGTCCAGGCGCTCGGCCATGTGCGGCACCGCGACCTGGTCGGCCTCGCCCCAGATGGCGCCGAGTGGGGCGGGGCTGCGGGCCAGCGCGTCGCGCAGCATGCCGGTGGTGGCAAAGCCGCGGCTGCGGGTGCGCGCATGCACCGTGTTCCATTCCTGGATCTCAAGCGCTAGCGCATCGATCCGCGCCGGGTCCTTGATCATCAGGGAGGCCAGGTTGTGCCGATGCGCCGCGACCCGCGCCTCGCCTTCCTTGTCGCGGATCTTCATCAGCGGCGTCTCGCCGCGCGCCACGCCGAGCGCGCCGGCACCGACGATGGTCAGGCTGCGCAGCGCCGCGCCGAGTTCGGCTGCGACATGGCCGGCGATGTTGGACCCGAAGGAGAAGCCGACGAGGTCCATGCGCGCGGTGTCGGGCAGGATGGCGCGCAGGCCGGCAGTGACGACGGTTGCGATGCTGGGCGGATCGGCGGGCTCGGGCGCGGCGTCGCTTTCGCCGAGGCCGGGCAGGTCGGCGGCGATGACGCAGCGCGTGGCGGCGAAGGCAGGGATCTGCCGCACCCAATGCCGCCAGGACCCATTGCCCCCATGCAGCAGCACCAGCGGCGCGCCCGCGCCGTCGTTCCAGGCGTGCCAGACCATCTGGCCTGCCTCGCAGGGCGTCTCGATCCGCCGCGCGGCGGCTGTGAGCGACGTCAGCATATCCATCAATAGCTTTTCGGCAGGCCAAGCACGCGCTCGGCGATGTGGCAGAGGATCAGCTGCGGGCTGACCGGGGCGATGCGGGGGATGAAGCTCTCGCGCAGCAGGCGTTCCAGATGGAACTCCTCGGCATAGCCATAGCCGCCGAGCGTCATCACTGCGGTCTCGGCAGCTTCGAAGCCGGCCTCGCCCGCCAGCCATTTCGCGGCATTCGCCTCCGGCCCGCAGGGCAGGCCCTGATCGTAGCGCCAGGCGGCCTGCATCGTCATCAGCCGCGCGGCTTCAAGCTTCATCCAGCAGGCGGCCAGCGGGTGCTGCACGCCCTGGTTCCGGCCGATCTCGCGCCCGAACACCACGCGTTCCTTCGCGTAGGTTGCAGCGCGCGCGATGGCGGCATGGCCGATGCCGACCGCTTCCGCGGAGACCAGGATGCGTTCGGGGTTCAGCCCATGCAGGATGTAGTCGAAGCCCCGGCCTTCCTCGCCGATGCGGTCCTCGACCGGGACTTCGAGCCCGTCGATAAAGAGCTGGTTCGAATCGACGGCATGGCGGCCCATCTTCGGGATCTCCCGCACCTCGATGCGGCTGCGGTCGAGCGCGGTGTAAAACAGCGAAAGACCTTCGGAGCGCTTCTTCACCTGCTCGATGGGCGTGGTGCGGGCCAGCAGCAGCACGCGATCAGCGACCTGGGCGGTGCTGATCCAGACCTTCTGACCATGCACGACATAGTGGTCGCCGCGCCGCTCGGCGAAGGTTTTCAGCTGCGTGGTGTCGAGGCCGGTATTGGGTTCCGTCACCGCGAAGCAGGCCTTCTCTCGCCCCGCAATCAGGGGGGGCAGCATGCGCGCCTTCTGCGCCTCGGTGCCGAAGACCACGACGGGCATGGGGCCGAAGATGTTCATGTGCACGGCGGATGCGCCGGTCATGCCCGCGCCTGATTGCGCGATGGCCTGCATCATCACCGTGGCCTCGGTGACGCCGAGTCCCGCCCCGCCCACGGCTTCGGGCATACAGATGCCAAGCCAGCCTTCATCCGCCATCGCGCGGTGGAAGTCGTGCGGGAAGCGCGCGGTGCGGTCGGCCTCCAGCCAATAGGCATCGCCGAAGCGGGCGCAGAGCCGCTCCATCGCCTCGCGGATAGAACGCTGGGTGTCGGTCTCTCGAAAATCCATGCTGGGCTGTTTCCTCCCGCGCCAGCGTG
>CANHUF010000344.1 GCA_947463715.1 Sphingobacteriales bacterium | reverse complement strand
TTGGAGAACGAAGCAATTCGTTCAGGATTTTAAAACGCTGGTCGTTGTTCTTGTTGATGGGCATCCCACATTCAGTTTATCACACCAATTTACTTAATTTAAGTTCTTCTTGGATGGTATTATTTACAACTCCCCTCCTGGACAGGAGGGGTGCCGAGGCAAATGAACGCAGTGAATTTGATGAGCCTGCCTGACGGCAGACAGGGCGGGGTGGTGGAATCAAAATAGATAATCACCCCTTTCGGACCTCAGTTACTCAATTGCTACTTGAAAAAAATTGGCTTAACTTGTGTAGTAATTTTTAAAAACACCAGCTTTGAAAACAGCCATCATCGGAGACGTTCACGGAAGACCATTCTGGAAAAAAGTAATCGACAGGGAATACAACGCCCAGCGATACATTTTTGTGGGTGATTATTTCGACAATGTCAAGTACAATACTGATGAGCAGATCTACAACTTCCAGCACATCATTGCCTATAAAATGACACATCCTGAAAAGGAGGTGGTGATGCTGATTGGTAACCACGATTACCATTATTTTCCGGAAGTAGGCAACACCAATACCGGTGGCTATCAGGCAGAGAACGCATCCTCTCTTGAACTCGCCATCAAAACATTCCGCAAAGACCTCCAGGTATGCTACCAGTTTGATGATTTCCTGATCTCGCATGCCGGTGTAAGCAGTGTTTTCATGGACAATACCTTCGGTGCTGGCAACTGGACTTACGAAAATATTGCTACTGACCTGAACAATCTGTTTAACACAGATCCCATGGCTTTTCGCTTCAATGGTACAGATCCTACCGGCGATGATCCGGAGCAGGGACCCATGTGGATCCGCACTGAAAGCCTTGTCAAAGCCAACAGGGATACCCTGGAATCAAAATGTATACAGATATTCGGTCATACCAAAATCGACCGCATTCACCGGATTGGAAAAATTACCAAGTCGAGGTACCAGCTCATAGACACCCTGGGCACAAGTGGTGAATACCTAGTTATTGAAGATGGCTCTATCCGCTACGACGCTGTAGATATTCACTTCTGAAAGGTTAGAAACCTTCCCGTGTCACCAGTGAACGGTCGAGCTGAATAAACTTCCTGGCGCCATTGGCTCCCTGGATGCAATAATGTGCTGCTAACTCATCACCCAAAGCATTCACAAGCTTCCTTTTTATCCTGGAGATATTCTCACTCGCTGCATTGCCAGTCACAGACACAAGGGTATCCACACGCTGCTGCATCTCTGCACGCGTTCCGGTTGTTGAGAACTGACTGTACAACTCAAATAAATCTGCCTTGAATTGTGGCAATGCGCCAATGGCAACACCTTCAGGATGACTTAGAAAAAAAAGATAAAGCGCCTTTTCAGTAGGATTGAACCGAAGCTCAAGGTTGCCAAAATCGGTCAGCCAGATTCTTTTGTGTCTATCTATTCGCATCCTGCTGGGTGCACTATCCTGGAGAAAATTCTGACTGAGTAACATCTTCACCCGAAGTGATTCCATGATTGCCCGTGCATGTTTGATGTACTGATCAGAAAGTTCGTTCCGCAAGGCAGTCATACAGGGTCTGCAAATGTCTGCCGTCCGCAACTTCAGGATGATCTCCTGTTTATCCATACACAGGTCATTCACACACCCAACTGGTTTCAGGTGAGCGAGTTGTTGCATATCTTCCCTGTTCCGAAACATAAATTTCTGTAAAACCAGCGCCAAAACCTCATAAGCTATCGGAAATGCAGAAGCGCTGTCGAGAAACTGATCCCAGTCTGCTGTATGCACAAATCCATCGTAAGGATTTTCAGGATTAGCTGCAGAAAACCAGTTGTACTTATTGGATACAGGTGTGAGGAGAATCGCAAAAGCATCATCCGCAATGCCATGCTGCCTGCGATATGTTGTACACTTACTGAACAGCGTTTCCCAGGAAGCCGTATGATTAAATTCAGGTTTCCTGATGCTGTAATTCATATGGATGTGGATCTGCGGAGGCAATTCCTTTTTCCTGAAATCATCAGGATTTGCAAAACTCCTGGGTACAATTTCATCATCAAAAAAATCAATGACAGAAGCTGGATCGCAGGTGAATGTCAATGGTCCGTCAATGGACTGAAGGAGGTCCATCACCTGTGTGAAGACCTCCCTCGATAAACCACTGCTTTTAATCAGATTTATTTCCATGGTGTTTTAAAGATTAAGTCCGTTAAAGTAAGCGAACTAAAACAAATCAGACAGGTCTTCACCCTTCAATTTTTTATAATTATACAGTCGCATGGAACTGGATACCTTGTCCCATACTTCTCTCTTAATATCCCTTTTATCGAAGGAGATGCTGTTGTTGCGTTTAATAGACAATCTTTCTGCAACATCCACTGCATCCAGCGTAGCCCCAAGGTAACTGAAAGTCCAGCTACCCGTCTCCTGCCTGCGTTCAATGAGCTGCTGCACCTCCTGATGGCTGAATGATTTTGAACAATTTTCATACCCGTCTGTGAGGATAATCATGACGACAGTTGTAGGCATTTCCATTTCAGCAGCAGCCTTCTGTTCATCAATCAGTGCAATGGATTTGCCTACGGCATCCAGCAGGGCGGTACTGCCTGAAGGTACATAATTCTCCCTGTTCATCAAATACGCATCAGAGGGCGGCGCACAAACAAACTTGTGTTCCACACGTCCGTTGAAAGTGGTGAGTCCGACGACCATTTCCTGCTCCGGAAACTCTTCACCCAAGAGTCGGATACTGGCAATCTGTTCGTTGAACCCTTCGATTGTTCCTGGAATACAATCTGACATGGAGCCACTCTTGTCTACTACAAGGTGGTAAATGGTCTTTTGCTTTTTCATGGTGATGTTTTTTAAGTGTTTTGGCCAACAACGGCTTGACAATGCAATGGTAAGACGAAGCGAAAAGCGTTTACATTTCCTGCAAGCTTGCAAAGTGGGCTGGCGGAGGATATTTCGAAAATGTCGTAACTTTATGTAACTAAATTCCTTCCAGTGAACACCGACCTCGCCAGACAACGCTCCCTGCTCGCCTTCCTGCGGTCGGCCTGTTCGCACGTGCCATAACTATCAGCAGTTTTCCCTTCTATCCTTTCAACTCTCAACCTTTAATTTTTTCACATGAAAACGATACTCGTTTTTGGCATGGGGAAAGTGGGTAAGCTGGTAGGCATTTTACTGAACAAACGTTTTGCGGTAACCGGCTTCGACAAACAGACTCCCTCCCAGCATCCCGGCTTTGATTGCATTCAGGGTGATATCAACGACCTCGCCCTGCTCGATAAAACCATTCCGCAATTTGATGCCGTTGTTTCCTGCATGCCCTATAACCTCAACCTGCCCATCGCCCGCATTGCCCATAGCCATGGGGTACATTATTTCGACCTCACCGAAGACGTGCCCACCACACAGGCCATCCTGGAAATGGCTACTACTGCGAAAGGCGTAATGGCGCCGCAGTGCGGACTGGCACCCGGGCTAATTGGTATCATCGGTGCAGACCTCGCTAAACGTTTCACCAAACTGCGTGACATCGAACTGCGTGTAGGCGCATTGCCACGCTATCCAAACGGATTGCTGGCTTATTCCTTTACCTGGTCGCCGGCAGGTGTCATCAATGAATACATCAACGACGCCGAAGTGATCCACAACGGGGTAAGGAA
>CANHUF010000343.1 GCA_947463715.1 Sphingobacteriales bacterium | reverse complement strand
AGTAAAATACGGCAATGACACTAAATGAATTTATAGAACAATTTGACAAGCCCAATTCAATTGTACTTCTTGAAGGTAAAAGAAATGTTATTGATGCAGACAAAGAAAAGTTGACAGCACTTGGTAGTTTGCTTGCATTTAAGACAAAAAATATAATGTTTAGAAGTGGCAATGCCGAAGGTTCAGACCAGTTATTTTCTCTTGGTGTCACCACTGTCGACAATAAAAGATTACAGGTTATTACGCCATATTCCGGACATAGAGTCAAATCCAATCAAGCATATGAAACCATTTCTTTGGACGACATAGACATTGCTGCTGAGCACGAAGTACTTTATCAGTCTAAAACTAATAAGAAAACAGAAAATCTCATTGATAAGTATGTCGCAGGCGACAAAAATCGTTATACAATAAAAGCAGCTTATATAATACGAGATACTATAAAAGCAATTGGGACAGACGAAATAAAGCCAGCAACTTTTGGTATTTTTTATGACGATATAGACAACCCAATGTCTGGTGGAACAGGACACACAATGAATGTTTGTGCACAAAATAATATTCCATTAATTGACCAAAAAATATGGTTCAAATGGCTGACAGAATAGAATATCATACCGCTAATAGCACATTTTCAATAGGCGGTGTTTCGTTCTCCACAGACAATTTTGTTTTGGCTGAAAGTTTTTTGCCACGCATAATTCTTTAAAGTATAATCGCCACCTTTCCTAAGCCGCAAACCTTTAGCACTAATACTATACAGAGATTCGTCACAGTGAGTCAATGACCGAAAATGAACTCGACATCCAAAAATACCGCTCAACAGAACAGTCTTGCAAACTGACCATTTTTGGAAGTGGGTCAACATGCTCCGGAATCTACATCTTTATGTGTTTGAACAGAAATTGAAGAGGACGGCCCACTACGGTGTATATAAGTTAACTGAATAACTCGTTGACCTACCAGAACCACCAATTTGGCAGATGGCACCTCGTTCTCTTAAATCCTGCAGATCTCTTGTTGCTGTTGCTTTAGAACAACCGGTGATACTTATGTATTTTTTGGCATTTATGCCTCCTTTAAAATCATCTGGACCCTCTTCAAGCATTCTGGCAATTACTTTAGTTTGACGTTCATTCAATTGATTTTTATATATGTCATAAAATCGCATCTTAGTGATTATGAATTTTACCAGCCTCTCTGTTTCTTTTTGTGAAATATGAACAATATTTACAAACCAGGCTATCCATTTGGTGATTTCCAATTTACGCTGACCCTCTTTAAGGTTTGCGTAATATTCTTTACGGTATTTCTCTATGGTTTTGGATAAACTAATTAGTATGGGGCCTCCAAAACCCTGCGATAAAGCCTTCTCAGCAATTGCTCTCCCAATCCTGCCATTTCCATCTTCAAATGGATGTATTGATTCAAAGTATAAGTGGGCTATAGCAGCTTTTACAGGCGGACAGTTTAATTTCCAATCTTTTTCATTTGAATTATCCTGGTTGAACCAATTGACGAAACTTGTCATTTCATCTGGAACACGGAAAGAGGGTGGGGCTTCAAAATGGATGGTGGGATCTGAGGCAGGTCCTGAAATGATCAACATTGGCTCATCACTTTTTCTGTAGATTCCTGCATTTATTTTTTTATTGGTCTGCATTAATTGTTTATGCCATTCCAATAGTTTTTCCTCTGTAAGAGGCTCTTTGTATGATTTTCTGACATCCATGAGCATATCCGCGAGACCGATTACATTCTTATTGGCAGGGGATTTTTCAATTGTTAAGCCCAGATTTTTTTTGATGGACGATACGACATCGATTCTGCTATAGTGTTCTCCTTCAATTTCTGATGTTTTTAACGCCTCTGCTACCATGATTTGGATCAGTGTATCTGACTGTAGCTGTTCAGGTAATGTCGATACAGCTCCCGTAACCAGGCTTACGCTTGATTTAATGTCAATCAGCTGTTCTTCCAGTCTGGTTAAGTCAAATTTGAAATTGGGCCAGTTCTTGTATTGCCAGTTGTACATGATTTGAACCGATTAGTGAGCTTAATCGGCTCAAATATAATAAAAATATGAGCCGAATAAGAGTTTTAATTGGCTCATATTTTCGGAGAAAATCCCACATTTACCTTGAAATTCTAATTGGCTCTGAAATAATCAGGAGAAATTCGCTTTTTTAAAATACACAAATAAATGATTATCAAATATTTAAGTGATTGGGAACGATTCCGGCCCACACCACTTCAAAAAAAAGAAACCCTTGCAGGTATTGACCTTGCAGGGGTTTTTTGTTGGGGGGTGCACAGATAGGTGCACAGTTTTTGGTTAAATCTATTTACCTCTTGAATTTTTTGAAGAAGTTCCAAATCACTTCACAAGCATTCATATCCTGACTTGTTTTTCCAATTATTGCTTCGCTCAAGTATTGAAATCCTTGTGGCCATGTATGTCCACCATTGTCAATTATATAGCTAAGTACTTCCGCACCATTAGTGCCATTACCGTATACCCTCTGTTTAATAGTTGTACCATCATTGGCAATATCTGGTAAATCTGTTATAACTGGGTTTGAGTTGCATTTGTTTATGCCTATCCACTTGTCTATAGTTTGTGTATGAGATAAGATAATGCCACCAGCCGTTCCTCCTGCAGTCATCTCTCCTCCAGTAATTGGAACAAGACGGTCGTTGGTTCCGTGTATATACATAGCAGGTACTGGATTTGAAGGGTTGCAATTTGTAGCAATACTTGTAGCTTCTATGGTTGCTGCCACAACAGCTATAGCTGCAATTTTATTATTTAGTTCACAACCCAGTCTTGATGACATAAATCCTCCATTTGAAATTCCAGTTGCATAAACCCTTGTACCATCAACAGGATATTTGGATATCATGTAATCAATAACCTGACTTATAAAACTTACATCATTTATTCCAAGTTGGTTTGGAGTAGTAGGTCTTCCATCATTCCAGTTTCTTTCAACACCAGCTGGATAAACTAGAATTATTTTTTCCTTTTCTGCAACAGGAATAAAATCGGCCAATTTCATCATCCCCTCTGGGTTTCCAGTCCCTCCATGAAGAGCAAATACCATGGGTAATTTTCCTGCATTATTATGCCCAATTGGTAGGTATACTATAAATTTTCTTCCAATCCCATCAATAGTCAGATTAACTGTAAATTGTTCATTGACCTTATCTGGTTGATTGGGATTATTAGGTTGTAAAGTATTTGTATTGTCTTTCTTACACGACAGTAGTATAAATAAACTAATTACGAAATATAAATTAGGTTTCATATTGGTAAAACAATTTAGACTCAATTATCAGCAGCTAGTTTAAATGATTTAAAAAATGATAAACCATTGTAGGTCAAATACTTACAAGGATTTTTTATTTTAGGTGCACAGAAAGATGCACAGTTTTTCTGAGTTCTCTTAAATCTTCTCGTTTGACTTATCCATATTAAAAGATTAGTAAGAGATGGAGGGAAATAAAGTTTTAAATTTTTCACATGCTTCTGACATGTAATCAATCTTCTCTGGTAAAAACGAAATAAACAACATAAATCCATCCCATTAACCCATGCACGATTGCCCATAAAATGGATTTATTTCTTGACCAGGATGCAACAACTGCTATAATTGAACCCAATCCTATGCCTCCATCAATTGCTTT
>CANHUF010000342.1 GCA_947463715.1 Sphingobacteriales bacterium | reverse complement strand
TGTGCTATGAGCTGCCCGGATTCAATGCTGACAAGCTCAACTACAGACTGTAATCCTTTTCCGGTAAGGCTGTCATAAACCTTCCCACTCACCCACGATGTTGAATTGGGTCTGACTGATGGAGGCAACACAAAATGATAGATGTCGAGTCCACCCCTGCTATCTGCCCTGTTGCTGGCAAGCCATGCCGTGGTACCGTCGGCGGTAACAAAAAAACTCCCTTCATTATCGATTGTATTGATCGGATACCCGAGGTTTTGCACCTGTTCAAACCCATTTATACCGCGTTTCGCTTTAAACAAGTCTGCTCCTCCATACCCCTGCAGACCATTAGATGAAAAATAAAGTGTTTCATTATCGGCATGTAAAAACGGACTGCTTTCATCGCCTGATGTGTTGATTGCTGGTCCGAGATTCTCAGGTTGAGACCATTTCCCGTTAGCCAGTCTGTTGCTCACGTATATGTCTATTCCACCATAACCACCTGGACGGTCAGAGGCGAAATACAAAGCCGACTTATCCGGCGACAAACAAGGTGAGGATTCCCAGAATTCTGAATTGATTCGTTCTCCAAGATTTTGCCTGGCACTCCAGCCACTGGCAGAAAGCTCTGAAATATAGATATCAAACCTACCGTAACTATCCGGATATTGTCCTGCAAATACAAGCGACTTACCATCTTGTGAAATTTGCTGGGCTCCTTCTTTCATAGGTGTATTGATTTCACCCTCAATAGGTGCTGCGGCCTGCCAGACTCCATCAACCTTATCACTGAAATAGAAATCCTCGTTAAAATCACTCACCCTTTTTGTCCACACCAACCGCTCTCCATTTACAGTCATTGAAGGAAAATATTCTGGAAGGTTACTGTTGATGGCAGCCCCTGCATTTACCACCTCAAGGGGTGCAAGCGTTCCGATTTTATCCTGTTGAGACAATGCAAAAAGAATATTTCTTTTTCTGTATTCGGCAGACTTTATGGAGGATTCGTTGAGCCCTGGTATCCCCAAAAATGCATCAATAGCAGCCAAAGCTTTTGAAAACTCTCCGGCGCCGGAAAGGTTAATGCTGTATGGCAGCAGGTATTCCCTGCAAAAATCCTGATCAGCATCCAATGCGGCCTTGTATTCCTGAACAGCCTGTCTGTAGTTTTTCATTTCACTCAGCAGCCCGGCCTTAGACAATCTGGCTTCAAGAAAAGCAGGGTCATTTGTCAAAGCAATATTGATAAGATTCAGCGCATCCACATACCTTAAATCCTCTGCATAAGCCAGGGCTTTATCATAAATTGTCCTGTTCTTTTTGGAAATCCGCTCCGGAATATATTGCTGTGCTGTACTACTGGTAACTAGGAAAAAACAGAAAAGCAACAAAAACAACCTCATCCTATGAAATTAATTCATTTGACTTTAGGGTAAATGGATAATCTGTTAAATTAAAAAAGGTCAGGGGATGCTGAGGTATTTATGTGTTTGCAGGGAAATGATCCACCTCGGATTTTTAAGGATATAATCTATGATAAGCGGAGTCATCATATCTGCCTTACTCCATTCCGGCTGCAGATAAAGCAAACAGTCCGGTGAAACCTTTGCTGCATATTGCTCGGCCCAGTCAAAGTCACTGGGATGAAATACAACAACTTTCAATTCATTGGCAGCAGCGATTACTGCTTCCTGCGGTGCCTTGAACTTCTTTGGAGACAGGCAGATCCAATCCCAGTTTCCACTCAACGGATGTGCTCCTGATGTTTCAATATGTGTTTTTATTCCTTTTGCCTGCAGCTGGTCCGTTAAGTAATCCAGGTCATGCATCAAAGGTTCCCCGCCTGTAATAACGGCGATATGGCTTCCTGAGTTCACCACTGCCTCAACCATTTGCGGAACACCTGTAAGCGGATGAGCAGCCACATCCCAGCTTTCCTTCACATCACACCACACACAACCCACATCACAACCACCAAGTCTGAGAAAATAGGCTGAGTGTCCGGTAAAACGGCCCTCTCCCTGTAAAGTATGAAAATGCTCCATCAACGGGAGCATGTCTGATTTGTCTTTCACCATGTATTAATCTTTCGCCACGCAGGCCTTATAGGTATTCATCAGCAGTGCGGCTATCGTCATGGGACCAACACCGCCTGGAACTGGTGTAATGTATGAACATTTGGGAGCTACTCCTTCAAAATCAACATCTCCTTTAATAGCAAAACCAGATTTCTTTGAAGCATCCGGAACCCTTGTAATACCAACATCCACAACAACTGCACCATCCTTAACCATATCTGCTTTCAGGAACTCGGGCCTGCCCAATGCCGCAATAATAATATCCCCCTGCAAACAAAGCTCTTTCAGATTTTTTGTTTGTGAATGGCAAACAGTTACCGTGCAATTGCCTGGATAGTCTGGCTTGCTGAGCATGATGCTGATTGGTCTTCCTACGATGTTGCTCCGGCCTATCACAACAGCATGTTTTCCTTTGGTTTCGATATTATAATGCTCCAGCAATAAAAGAATACCATAAGGTGTGGCAGGATAATAAGCAGGTAGTCCCTGAACCATTCTGCCAACGCTCTCCGGATGGAAACCATCAACATCCTTGGAGGCCAGAATTCTTTCAATAACCTTCTCTTCAGCGATATGTGATGGCAAGGGTAACTGAACGAGTATGCCATCAATATCGAAATCCGCATTCAATTCATCAAGTTTGTAAAGTAACTGATCCTCAGAAATCGATTCTTCCAGCCTGATAAGGGTAGATTTAAATCCGATTTCTGCACAGGATCTGACTTTAGAACCAACATAAGTTTCACTGGCTCCATTGTTCCCGATAAGCACAGCAGCCAGGTGTGGAACCTTCTTTCCTGCCTCCACCCTTTCAGCTGTTTGAACTTTCAACCTGTCTTTTACGGCCTGAGAAACTATTTTACCATCTAATAACTGCATAAAACAAAGGTACAAAGGGGAAAAATGACACCCAAATATGTTGTTTTTCACTTCTTCAGGGTTTGAAGGAAATGGAATTTTGTTTCATGAGCAGAAAAATAATATTACTTCTACTTATGCCTTTATCGGGCATATCGCAGCAAGTGGGCCTTCCCGGAAATATCATACCCCTTGAACTGACGAGCTACTTAACTGAAAATATGCAATGCTTTCCTGCAGGTTTAAGGCCAGCTGCCTTACCCGGATTAAGCAGAAAAACCATATCCATACAGGCAGGAAACCAGCACAGCATCAGTAATGCAGGCAACCTGCAGCTGGCATTGCAGGGTGGAAGCAACCGAAGAGGCAGTGCGCTTAGAGCAGGCTTTGAGACATCCCCTGTTCACAGCAAAATTTATGCCTCTTTGGGCTTTGGATTGAAACTGAATAAGTCTCTCGCAATCGGAAGCTCCTGGTCCATGGAGGCTTTCAAGACAGCTAACGCATCTTTTAACCTGCAAGGTGAAATACAGCTGGGTTTCCTGTTTCAGTTGAATGAAAGAATCAGGTGGGGCGGACAATACCGGCAATCCTTAAGGCAGAAATCCATCTTAACCGGCTTTGCATACCATTTCAGTGAGAAACTTCAGCTATCTGCAGAGCTTGAAAAAGAAAGCACCAGTCACACTGCTATTCAATTCATGATCAGCAACCAGTTTCACAACAACTGGCTTTTATTGGGAGGTATAAATGGACTATCAGGTTCCCCATTTTGTTTTCTGGGTAAAACC
>CANHUF010000341.1 GCA_947463715.1 Sphingobacteriales bacterium | reverse complement strand
TACTATTCTCGATATCAAGGGTAAAAGTATGATTCCTGCTGCTGCGGCGATTGTCCGGACGGGCCACCAATCGGGGTAATCAATAAAAGCAGGTATTCCGAACAAGTCTTCTCCATCCCCCGCTCTTAAAATAAGCGATACCAAAAACGCAACTATTGATCCAGTTCTGTTGGCTTTTTTATCAAAAAGTGCTATGACCAATTGTGGGAAGAGTAGCACAAAAACGAGATCACTTGTAAAATACCACAACTCTTGAACGCTCTGTACTTTGAGGGCAATGAAAACAGCTGCAGTTCCCAGACTAAGGATACTCATTCGTATGATTTTCCCAATGTTTCGTTTGTGGGATTTGGGGGCAATCAGTCTCAGGTACCAGTTCCATGAAAACATCGATCCTGCTGATAGAATGGAGGAACTAAAACTCGATGTAACTGCGCCAACAATTGCTGCCAATCCCATGAGTGCAACCCATCTTGGAACAAGATTTTCCAGCAATAATGGAATTGACAGTGCCGGTTCCGACAGGTTATCTTTCCAGTATACCACAGCAACTATACCGAGAATCAAAGGGGGTATGGTCATTAGAATTGTTAATAGTCCGGCCAGTATCGACTGGTTTCTTGCGATTTTTGGGGTCTTGCTGGAGAAAACGCGCTGGAAGTAGCAGTTCCAGGGGATGCCACCCAAGATCAGCATAATGGAAGTATCCCACCAGGAAGTTATTCCAGCCAGGTTCCAGAACGAATTAATTTCAGTAGGTGGAAGTACATTCGCAGCATCTCCTTTTAAGTCTTTGTATTGCCCCCAAATGGAACTGAGATCACTTCCTGTATAGTGGAGTACAAATGGAATGGCAATAATTAGTCCAACTGGTATGAGCATCAATTGAAATGCATCAGTGTAGGCGACGGCCCATAGACCTCCAATCATTGTATATAGCGTAACAATTGCTGCCGAAATCACAATTCCAGTAGTCAGATCAATATTCAGGATAACGCCGAAGGTTGCGCCGATGGCTACCATGAGTTCTGCACTCCAGAATAACTCACCAAGAATTGCCGGCACTGAAAGTACAGCTGCCCATTTTTTTCCAAAGCGTTCTTCAAACGGGTCAATGAAGGTGGTGTATCCTCTTTTTTGCATAACGGATGCAAAAAAGATACCTCCCACAATCAGGCTTATGCCAAATCCCACTCCTCCCTGCAATGCGAGGGGAATGCTGGTGAATGTACTTTCAGCTGTCCCCAAAATGTATCCACCATCCACCCAGGTAGCAGTCATTGTTAGTGTTGCCATAATCAATGGCATCGACCTGCCTGCTACCAGCATTTCTGAGGCACTTCCTTTTTTAACTTTTTTGGAAGCGTACCATCCGATTAATAGGAAAATGATATACATGAGTAGGGTAACACATACTCCAATCCAGTCGATATTCATTTTGTTTAGTATATCTTTTTAAGCTGAATTCCATTTAGTATGACTTCTCCGGCAATCGGTTTGAAGTCAATCGTTAATCCATTTTCATCATTGATTTTGATGGAGTTCTTTATGGACACAGCGTGAAGTGGTTTTAGGTACTGAAAATATTTCAAACCGGAAATGATCTCTTGTCCGATTGCAAAAAAATTGCTGGTGTTGTTTTAGCAAAAATAACAAGACCTGGGTTTTGATACTTTGCTATTTTGATTAATTCTTTACAGGCTTACGTAGCATATCCCTCACCCTCATATTCTTTAAAGGTTTTTCTTCTTGTAATGATAAAAGACAAAAACACCTTTTTTGTTTGAAATAACTATATCTTCTAATCCGTCCTTATTCATATCTTCTATAACTATGTGAATGCCAGCACCTGAGTCATCATCGATATCGTGGCTAATCCACATCGGATTTTTGCCCGGTTTAAATTCAAGCCATCGTAAGATCGATTTTTCAAATTCACCTGGATCTTTTCCATTATGCGCCATGAATCTTTTACCCACTACAAAATCAGGATGCCTATCTCCATTGAAATCTGCCATGGCCATGGCATGTGTTTGTGACAAATCTTTCTGAATCAATTGTGTTTCAACCCCAGTGGAGGTTCGGAGGTGCCACCAAATACCATAATCATGGGCAGAGGAATTAAGCAAGTCAACTAAACCGTCACCATCCAAGTCCAAAACCATGATGTGAGCACTATCAAATTTTAATGTTAAGGGATGAAATATCCATTCGCTGGCCATCACATCTGCTGGGCACTCCCACCATCCCTCTTTGATAATAATATCTTTTCTGCCATCTCCATTCATATCTCCAAACCCCAAGCCGTGTGTATATTTATGCGTTCCCAAGTTGGGATTTGATGAAATTACATGAGCTTTCCATGTAGAGTCTTGTTTAGCTCGCGGCGCTTCTAACCAGATCATTTGTTTTGATTTGGAATCATTGCCAATTATGTCTTTGAATCCATCGCCATTGACATCTTCAAATAATGGTGATTCATTTCCAATAGAGGTATATAAAAAATGTCTTTCCCAAAGAATCGCCTTGTTTTTTGGATTCTCAAACCAATAAACAGCCTCTCCTGGCAATCCTACTTTTATTAAATCAACCCAACCATCATGGTTGATATCTTGAGCAAAATTTAAAAATGAATTAGAATATCCCTCATCCACCTTAAATGCATGATATTTAGGGAATACGTTTAATGATTTATCGTATCGAATATCATCATTACTGATGACATGTTTTTTCCAGTTAGGTGCTTCAAACCAAAATGCCCCGGCCATGACATCTTTTTGACCATCATGATTGACATCACCCACACATACGCCTTCAGAAATAAAGGTCGTGGTTAGTGTTACTTTCTTAAATTCAGGAACATGCTCTGTCGCCCAGGCGTGTACAATAAAAGAACAAGTGATCACCAACACATTTATAAAAACCTTCAGGATATTCATAATTTTAAGATTAAAACTTATACTTCTAGAAAATAATGTGTGATTACACAAAATAACTTGTCAATTTCCACCATCTTGATAACAATGATTTCTTCTAACAATATTGATGATCTTGTCTGTGATAGAAGAGTACACATTTGCTGTATCAATCATTGTTAACATGACTTGAATTAAAAATAAATATTTCAATTCTATATTGAAGTTAACTTAAAATTCTTCAAAATGAAACATCTCTAACTCATTTATAAACAAAGAAAAAGCAATCCCGAGTAATCGGGATTGCTTATCCAGTGTGGCTCCTCTTACAGGAGAACAATGAAACTATAATGTGTTTATTGAGGATGTGACAATCAGGAAATTAAAAGGTTATATCTTTTAAGTAATTCCTAAACTCATTAGTAGATGAAATAATTTGATTGTCATTCAATCGTTTTGCCCAATACCGCATTTTTCCCGTCATTTCCTGTCCATTTTACCATAACTTCTGGGGCTGGTCTTGCATTGATGCCTTCTCCATAAACTGTGGCTGTACCGTGGGTATAGAATGCTTCCCAATCCACCCCTTGTGGGTCGGTTATCCAACTCTTTTGAGATTTAGAATAGCAACAAGTACATTCTCCTTCTTGTCTGATAGTTCCTTTTGCTTTTTGCATATTGGCAAAAATCTCGTGCAGTTCAGTTTCACTTTCCGATTGCAGACCTAAATGTTCAATGCCATTTTCGCTGTGTCCTGTTGAAATAGCATAGTTAATTCTTGGGTCATCTAACATCCATT
>CANHUF010000340.1 GCA_947463715.1 Sphingobacteriales bacterium | reverse complement strand
GCGCATAGCGCCGTTGTTGGTCAAGGTTCATAAGGTCAGCCTATTGCAATGGGTGATTTCGTTGTCGTGCCCGTCCTCGTATCCTCATGTAGCGCTGCTACACTGCGGTACTGCGGGCGGTCACTTCTAGAAATCCCCACATTGGAATAGGCTTCTGAAGTCCATACCGTAGTGCGGTACAAGGAAATCAATGCCTAAATCTCAGCAAACAAATCGGTCGAGATATAACGCTCGGCCGGTGAGGCAACAATCACCACAATCACTTTGCCAGCCATGTCGGGGCGCTTGGCAATTTCAAGCGCGGCGGCAATGGTAGCGCCCGAGGAAATACCGGCGGGAATGCCATCGGTTTTGGCAATGTGTTTAGCGGTGGCAAAGGCCGTGGCGTTGCTGATGGTGATCACCTCATCAATCACGCTGCGATCAAGAATATCAGGAATGAAGCCCGCGCCAATGCCCTGAATTTTGTGAGGGCCAGGGTTGCCGCCACTCAGCACGGGGCTGTCTTCGGGTTCCACCGCCACAATTTTCACGCTCACTTTTTTCTCTTTCAGAATTTTTCCCACACCGCTGATGGTACCGCCCGTGCCCACACCCGCCACAAACACATCCACTTTGCCAGCCGTATCTTCCCAAATTTCAATGGCGGTGGTGGTGGTGTGAATGGCGGGGTTCGCCTCATTCTGAAATTGTTGCAGCATCAGCGCATTCGGGTTGCTGGCCACAATTTCTTCGGCCTTCTCAATGGCGCCGCGCATGCCTTTGGGGGCGGGCGTCAGCTCCAGTTCGGCACCCAAAAACTTCAGCATTTTCCGGCGTTCCAGCGACATCGATTCCGGCATGGTGAGAATGAGTTTATAGCCCTTCGCCGCGCACACGAACGCCAGCGCAATGCCGGTATTGCCCGAGGTTGGCTCTACCAGAATGGAGCCGGTTTTTAATTTGCCCGATGCTTCCGCCGCTTCCACCATGGAAAGGGCGATGCGATCTTTTACCGAGGAAAGCGGGTTGAAAAATTCCAGCTTGGCATACACGGTTGCCACGGCGCCCGCTTCCTGGGCAATCCGGTTCAGCTTCACCAGCGGCGTGTGGCCAATGGTTTCCAGAATGCTGTCATAGATGCGGCCGCGAGGTTTATCAAGATGGTCGGATGCTTTGCGGGTGGTCATAATGCTCTCCTAAATGATAAAATCATGCGTGGGGGCATGGGTAGGAACGATGCCAGCTTTCACGGCGTCATCGCAGAGTTGGTACAAATTCAGGTTGGCCAGTTGGCTCTGCCATTGTTCCATTAAACGCTTGGCATTGGGCCGCAGAACATTTTTGCCAAGTGCTGTGGCACCCTCTGGCAGGTCTTTACTGTCAACCAGTGCGGCGGAAATATCAGCCAGTGTAATACGCCGGCGTTCACGTGCCAGCATATAACCACCTTGTGGCCCACGCACGCCGCGCAGCACACCGGCGCGCACCAGCTTTTGCAGCATGGGCTCTAAATAACGTGGCGGCAGCTTCTGGGCATCGGCCAGTTCGCCACCGGCCACCGCCTGCTCTTTCCCGTTATAGGCAATGTAAAGCACCGCCTCGAGCGCGTAGAAAATTTTCTTCGATGGAACAAGCATCGCGTTATCCTTGCGTGCCGGTGGAACCGAAACCGCCAGCGCCGCGTTGGGTGCTTGGCAGTTCCAGCACTTCACTGAATGTAGCGCGAATGTAAGCGGCAATCACCATTTGGGCGATGCGCATGCCGCGCTCGATGACGAATGGCTCTGCACCCAAATTCACCAGCAGCACGCCCACTTCACCGCGATAATCGGCGTCGATGGTGCCTGGCGCATTGGCCACCGTAATACCGTTTTTAAATGCAAGGCCCGAACGCGGGCGAATCTGCGCTTCATAGCCATCGGGCAGGGCAATCGTCAGCCCAGTGGGCACAAGTTTACGTTCGCCGGGTTTCAGCGTCATGGGTTCGGCAATGGCGGCCAGCAAATCCATGCCGGCGCTTTGCGGCGTGGCATAGGCGGGCAGGCTCAAATCTTTCGCATGGTCCAAACGGGTGAGCGCGATGGTGACGTTACTCATGCAGATTTTCCTTTCACAAGTTTGGTGGCACTAAAATGATGGACGATTTTTTCAACCAGCTTCGCGGCAATATCGGCCTTGCTTTGACGCTTCCAAGTTTCTTCACCTTCCGCGCTTATCACCAGCACTTCGTTATCATCGGCCCCGAAAACGGCGGTGGAAACATCATTCGCCAGCAGCCAGTCGCATTGTTTGCGCAAGCGTTTGGCGCGGGCATTCACCGCCACCTGGTCGGTCTCGGCAGCAAAGCCAATCACCAATGTGGGGCGGTTTTTATGTTGAGCAACACTGCCCAGCACATCCAGCGTGGGCACAAATTCCAGCGTCAGCGTATCGAGCATGTTCTGTTTTTTCAGTTTCTGCGAAGCCGTGGTGGCGGGTCGCCAATCAGCCACGGCGGCAGCACCCACAAAAATATCGGCAGGCAGCGCGGCTTCCACGGCGGCCAGCATGGCATCGGCATGGTGCGCTTCAATAGCCGTCACACCGTGAGGCGTTGGCAATAAAACCGGCCCATGAATAAGCGTGACGTCTGCGCCCGCGTTTGCCAGTGCCTCGGCAATAGCATGGCCTTGCTTGCCGGATGATCGATTGCCGATATAGCGCACCGGATCAATCGCCTCTTGCGTTGGGCCGCTGGTGACAATGGCGCGTTTGCCGCTTAGCGCACCGCTGCGGAACTGCTCCAGCGCTTTGATGATATCGGCCGGTTCCGCCAATCGGCCCATGCCGAATTCGCCGCAGGCCATGTCACCTTCGGTCGGTTCAATCACGCGCACACCATCTTTTTTCAATTGCGCCAAATTGCGCTGCGTGGCGGCGTGATGCCACATTTTATGGTTCATGGCCGGGGCGATGATGACGGGTTTGTTGGTGGCCAGCAGTGCCGTCGTCGCCAAATCATCGGCAATGCCGCCCGCCATTTTGGCGATGATGTTGGCACTTGCGGGCGCCACCAAAATCACATCGGCCACGCGCGATAATTCAATATGCCCCATTTCCACTTCGTCCGTCAGGCTGAACAAATCGTCATAGGTTTTGGTGCCGGTGAGCGATGACACGGCAAGCGGCGTAATAAACTTCGCCCCGCCTTTGGAAAGGATACTGGTGACGGCCACGCCACGCGCTTTCAGCAGGCGAATCAGCTCCAGCGATTTATAAGCCGCGACCGATCCGGTGATGATGAGTAATACACTGCGTGGAAGTGCCATATGTGAAATTCCATGATTTACAAACGAGCAATGTATTTAGTGGATTATGGGCGTGGGTGCAAGCAACAACCTGATGCTGTCACCCCGCATTTATTGCGGGGTCTGTGCACTTAGCTCGCGCGGATGCCGCAACAAGTGCGGCATGACAGCCTTTAGCTGTCGGCTCTCAGTTCTTGGCTTCAAGCTCACGTTCCACCAGCGCCTTCAGCGCCATCAGCATGCGCGGCGTGTCGGCCAGCACTTGCCGCAATTCGCGGGCGAAGGTTTGGGCGCGGGCGCGTGGCGACAGGTTTTCTTCGGCCCATGCTTTAATCAGCGGCTCGCTCACCTGCCACATATTCACGTCGGGGTTCAGCAGGCGGCCCACGCCTTCCGCCGTCACCATGGTTTTTTGCAGCAGGAATAAATGCGGCTGTGCTTCCATCTC
>CANHUF010000339.1 GCA_947463715.1 Sphingobacteriales bacterium | reverse complement strand
GGATTTAATAGTACAAAGGATAGATAAGGAAACGGGGATTCAAATTCAAATTATAACAGGGGATTTCGAAGCAGCTTTGATTTATGAGTCGCATATTGCTGAAAGTCTTGATGACAGGAGTAATTATTTGTACATAGACGTAGGAGGGGGAAGTACAGAGCTTACTTTGTTTATGAACGGTCAGTTGATGTTCAAGCGTTCATTCAATATTGGCACTATTAGGTTGCTTAAGGGTCAGGTAAGTGAAACTGACTGGCAGGATTTGAAGGATGTCATTCGTGAAGAGGTACGCGGACTGAAAAGCTGTATAGCTATTGGAACCGGCGGTAATATCAATAAGATATTTTCTTTGAGTAAAAAGAAAGATGGAAAACCAATCCAGCTTGAATTACTGAAAGAGTATTACAGGGAGTTGTCGCTACTCTCCATTCAGGACCGCATGCAGTATTTCAATTTACGTGAAGACAGGGCTGATGTTATTGTGCCTGCTTTACTGATCTATACGCAGGTGATGAAGTGGGCATTGATTGATGAGATGTTTGTTCCCAAAATTGGAATTGTTGATGGTTTGATACAACATCTCTATTCAGAACTTTCGTCTGTTTGAAATTTAAATCCCAGTGCAGCTTCATCAAGTTTTCAATGATGTCTTCTGTTGAATGTTTTATCTTAAGCAATGATTGGTTGTTGTTGTTCATCCACTGATAGAATGAGTTAAGAAAGGTATGATCCCAATCATTCACGATTTGTACATTGAATTTTTTAAGCGCTTCAGCATTGCACAATTGTTCATACTGACCTTTCATAGGATTGACCATCAGTCTTTTGCCGAGATATAAAGCTTCAGCTGGTGTTTCAAAACCACTTCCGGTGATGATGCCACTGCAATTCAACATACTTATATTAAATAGGGCTGGATTTGTTGGGAAGAATTGTATGTTACCCCGGGAAAAAGGTTGTGTTACTTTCCCGGAAAACACTTCAAACCTGAAATCCCTTACTTTTGAAAGCTGCTTTTCAATTGTTTCATCATTGACATGTCCGAGATAAACTGTTATATGTCCTTTGTCTGCCGGTTCAGCCTGAAGTATTTCATTTTTTATGATTGGATTCAGGATATTGGTATCGTATTCCTCGAAGTGTAATCCAAGTTGCCTCGTTCCTTGAGCATAGTATTTCAGAACATATTCTCCAACTATGTTTTTCTTTTCAGGCCTGGGAACATTTCTACTTATGAAACTTGCCTGGTGGCCGAAATGTATAGAGGGTATATGTTTTAATTTACAGGCAAGCGAGGTGATACATTCAAAATCGTTGATGATGAGATCATATTTTTCAACGGGCAACTGCACAGCTTCTTGCCAGATTTTTTTCAGGTTAACAGCAAAAATAGTCTTCATTACATCTACACTTCCATTATGCTTATTGTAATGAAGGCTCATCCCTTTGCTCCTGTATGCAATTGGAAGGTCCGTTTTAAGACTGAAATTATTTCCACTTAAAAATATATCCACTTCACCATACTGACTTAGAATTGGAAATATTTCCTTTGCTCGACTTATATGGCCATTTCCAGTAGCCTGAACTGCATAAAATATTTTCATCTTGAAGTAGCGGCAGTTAATAAAGCATTAAAGTTGAGAAAGACTTCGTCTGTAATCACATTGAGCATTGGGATTTTATTTTCTATTTTAATGCGATTCACTTCATGAGCAGTAATTTCAATATCATTCCAGTGATGAATTTTCCAACTGTTATTATCATATTCCAGAGAAGTCAGATTCTCAATCCAATCTCCACTATTCATATATGTTACGGATCCTTTATCTGTGGTAACCTGTTTGATTTGTGGTTGATGGATATGTCCGCATATCACATTTTTGTAATTATTTTCAATGGCAAGTTCAGCTGCAGTCTGTTCGAAATCTGAAATCCAGCTTACTGCTTTTTTAACACTGTTTTTTACTTTTTTACTTAGACTCATTTTCTCTTTTCCTAAAAGCTTGAGTAGCCAGTTAATAGCCCTGTTCACCAATATCAGCATATCATATCCATGGCCTCCGAGTTTGGCAATAAGTTTGGCTGAACCTTTCGTAGTTGAGTCAAAGACATCTCCGTGAAATATCCATGTCTTTTCACCATTGATGTCTATCACAAGTTTATCTACCAGCTGAAGATTTCCCATTTCCAGTCCGCTGTACCTTCTGAGCGTTTCATCATGGTTTCCAGTGATGTATACGGTTTTAATTCCCTTAGACATCATGCTGAATATTTCCTTGATCACCTGCATATGTGATGCCGGGAAATAGCTTTTTCTGAATTGCCAGATATCTATAATATCCCCATTAAGAATAAGTAATTTGGGCTCAATGCTGCGAAGGTAACTGACCAGTTCTGTAGCATGACATCCATAAGTTCCAAGGTGTATGTCACTTATGATTACAACTTCAGGCTTTCTTTTAAGCATGGGATAGATTTATGTAAAGCAACAATCCCAACGTCAATTATCTATAAAGGAATTATTAAGGAAACTTTAAATATTGCTGTTGATGCCTATTTTGCATTTTCAGAAAAGGGTTATTTATTCCTTGTTTTTATTGAGTGTAAATCCAAATGTAGTGCCTATGCCGGGTTTGCTCCTTACCTGAATGAATTGCCCATGTGCTTCAACAATATGTTTACAAATAGCCAAGCCCAGTCCGGAACCTCCTATATTCCTGCTTCGACCATAGTCTGTACGGAAAAATCTTTCAAAAATCCTGGGTAGATGTTCTTCTGCAATACCAATTCCATCGTCAGTAATTTCTATTAGCACATTACCATCTGTTCTGTAAATACCGGCTTCGATTTTGCCTTCCTGGTTGCCGTATTTGATTGCATTTTCAACAAGGTTAATCAGGACCTGTCTTATCTTTTCTTTATCCGCATACACTGAAATTGGTTGTTCACAGCCTTTTTTAATGTTGCATCTGATATGTTTGCTTTCAATTTTTAGCTGCAGTGATTCAAATACATCAAATATCAAATCATGAATAATGAAGTTCTGGTAATGCAATGCGAGTTTTCCACTTTCCAGTTTGGTTATCTCATCCAGGTCTGAAATCAGATTGATAAGTCGCTCTGTATTTTTAAACGCATTTTCAAGAAATCTGGTTCTGATTTCAGGTTGTTCAGATGCGCCAGCAATAAGTGTTTCAAGGTATCCCTGGATGGCAAAAGCGGGGGTTTTGAATTCATGGGAAAGGTTTTGCAGAAATTCTTTCCTGAAAGCTTCATTTCTTTCGAGTACCTCCATTTCAGTTTTACGTTGATCTGCCCATTGCAAAACTTCCTCTCCAACTTCTTTTATGCTTTGCTGTGGCAATACATTTTTCAGAAAAAACTCTTCTCGTTTTGAAACCTTTGTCTGGTGGATAAATTTATAAATCAGTTTGATTTTACTGTGGATGAATTTTTCTACTAAATATTTTACCAGAATAAAAACAATCAGTAGCAGGATGCTTCCCCCTATGAGAGTTAGTTCCCATGATAGACCCATTGCAAGGCTAAATAATGAAAAGAAAACACCTGATATTAGCGAAGTAATAGTTGCAATGGAAAGCGGGGATGTATGACCGGATTCAAACATATTTGCAAATTAATGAATCCTGCTCTTGAAAGTTATATCTCGAACTTATATCCAACCCCTTTAACTGTTGTTATGCAGTCTAGTCCGAGTTTTTG
>CANHUF010000338.1 GCA_947463715.1 Sphingobacteriales bacterium | reverse complement strand
TTTGGTATTGTGCAGCTATATAGTTGGTGGACTGAGGAGTAAAAATTTGTCTTTTTCCGCTAAGATCTAGGTTAGAGCCATTGTTTACTGTTGAAAAATCACTGTATTTGGCGTTGGTAATTCCTCCTGCATACTGAAGCGTTAATCCTGTTACAGGTTTCAATGCCATTTCAACTTCAAGACCTGTACTATTGAGTTTTCCTGAGTTTCTGGTAACTGTTATAGCATCCGGAAGAATAAGGGTAGGGGTTTGAATATTGTTGACTTGATTTAAAAATACTACAAATCCATATTGAAATCTTCCATTTGAATTGGCGCCCTTAATTCCTGCTTCAAACATATTGCTGAACTCAGGATTGAATGAAGACAACGGAATTTGTGAAGGGTCTGATGAAATACCAGTGAGCCCACCTGACCTGAAACCACGGTTATAATTCAAGTAAAAAATACCATTGTCAGCATAATTGTACTGAATACCAATTTTGGGTGTAAAGGCACTATAGCTCGATTTTCCGGTAGTATCTTCAGCTGTGGTAAAGGAAATGTTTGGCTGTTTCTCATAAACACTTCCAACTGTCAGCTTTCTGTTTTCATTATCTAAACGTAAACCTGCATTAATCTGAAACTTGTCATTAACTTTTAAACTTGCATTGGCAAAACCAGCAAGTCCGGTATTCAAACCAATATTGGTAGAAATTATAGCAAAATCCGTATCTGGTACACCAAATAACCCGGCATCCTTACCAAATGCTGTAGCTTGTTTGGTTGGATTATCCTGTATAAATTGGTATGCTCCAACTGTCCAGGATAATTTACTATCCTGCTGTTTACTGGAACTTAACCTTACTTCGTTAGTAAGCACATTTACATTGTTGAAATCTTTCCCATAGTTATTGTAAATGCCAACGATATCCGCTGGAGAAAAGTCTGCGTCAAGACTGTTGGTATAATAACGGTAATTGCGTTGTCTTGAACTTTGGATAATCAAGTCAGTTTTATCACCTTTATGCCTGAGTACAATTGAAGCATTTGATGTTTTATCCTTCATGGTAGCTACCTGATTCTGAGATAAAACATAGGGATTTTCCAGTGCTGAGCTTGTGGAACCTGCCAGAGGAAATGCCCCGTTGTTAGAGCCATTATACATTTTCACATCTGCCTGAATGCTCCACCCATCACTGAAAAGATACTTCAATTGTGAAGAAATCATATTCTGAGATTGATCATCGTATCTTCCAGATGTAAATTCATTTTCAAAATACCCATCACGTTTATCCTGCAAAACAGAAAGACCAAAATATAATTTATTTTTAATAACTGGTGTTTTGAACGAAGCAGAAGTCCTGAGCTGACCAAAATTTCCAGTATTCACATCAACCTTAAGACTTGTTTCATTCGTTGGTTTTTTTGTTGTGATGTTAATTACACCTCCCAAGGCATTTCTCCCAAAAACTGTACTTTGTGCACCCCTGATGATGTCAATGCTTTCTATATCATTCAGTTGGGGAATGTATGTATCCAGACTAAACTGAGCAACACCATCGATATATGTTACTACAGCTTGTTCGTATGAAGTAGTTACAATTCCCCTGATTCCCGTAACATTTCTGTTATCACCTGAATTGGAAAGAAAAAAGTTAGGTGACTGTCCGGTAATGTCATTAATCTCCCATATTCTTCTATCCTGCAGTTGTTTGCCTGAAATTGAAGTCACGGAAGCTGGTGTTTTGAAAAGATTAGTAGAAGTTTTATCAGCATTAACTACAACAGCATCAAGTGTGCTCACTGCTGATCTTAACACAATCTTTTTTTCAGTATTTTCAGTCAAAATAATTGTTTCCCAATAAGTGGAAAAACCGTCTGCACTAATTTTCAATTCATATTTTCCTGATCTTAATCCCTCAAATGAAAAACTACCATTTTTATTGTCTTTCGCATCTGTAACATTATTCAATAGGGAGATTTCAGGATTTTGAATTATTGAGCCCTTTTGATCCGTTACTGAAATTATTAACTTGAAGTTAGTTTGTGAAAAAGTTTGGGAAGCAAAAAGACAAAACACCAACAGGTTCAGCATTCGCATATTCTTAGATTTTAGGATAACAATGAATCAACAGATTTATTTGAAATTTCAGTATAAAATGTGGCAATATTTTCAACACAGGCTTCTAAAAAAATTCTTCCTTTATCTGGAGTTGCTAAAGCTGGACTTCCTGACCCGGTATCCCTGGTTATTTTTGTCCACGGCCTCTGCGTCCAGGCCCAACCTTTCTTTATTCCAGCTGGTGTAAATTTCCGCGTTGCGCCGTCGCCTGCTACCTCAAGAGGCAATACAAGATTAGGATGAAGATGCATCATAACACTTGTTTCCATCTCATCTGCATGGTCACCAGGTTGTTCAAAGTGTTCCTTTACCGGGGCACTCTGAAACCAGTTAACTGCAAAGACTATCAGCTGCGGGAAAATTCCAGCCAGTTCTCTAATAATGGAATTAAAATTATTGGCACCGTGTCCGTTTAAAATGACAAGCTTTGTTGAGCCATGCCTGATAATTACATCACAAACATCTTTCAAAATAGCCAGTTGTGTGGATGGATTCATGTTGATGCAATAGGGTACATCAAGTTGTCCTGTATTGACACCAAATGGAATGGTTGGCAGAACCAGCACCTTAGTTCCCTTAGACCATGCTATTTCAGCACTTGTCCGGGCTATATATTCAACCTGATAGTTATCGGTTGCATAGGGTAGGTGATAGTTATGCGCTTCAGTTGCACCCCATGGCAGAACAGCCACATCGAAATGGGTGGATTGAATATCCTTAAAGTTTGTTTCTGCTAAAATAAAGGGTTTGGGTGTTGCAGACATGGCATTATTTTTGTCTTTGGGTTACTTTATTCTTAAGGGAATTGATACTGACATTCAATTCAAAGCCAATCAGCAAAACAAGAGAATTGACAAAAACAAGAAACATCAGAATCAATATGCTTCCTAAAGATCCATATATTTTATTGTAAGATGCGATATTGTTGACCCAATAAGAGAATAAATAGGTAAAAGTCATAATCAAAATAGTAGCGAGTATGGTTCCTGGCGACCTTATTTTCCATTTCTTCTGCACATGGGGAGCATACCTGTAAATCAAGCCTATTGAAAAGAAGATGAGGAAGAAAATAACCAAAAAGTGTCCAACACCTAAAACAAGTTCTACATTTTCACCTGTTATTTTGAAAGTTGAAAAAAACCAGTTTAAAATAATAGTCTGTGTCAGCATAATCATTATTGTTGCCAGAATAAGGAAAACAATAATAAATGTGAGTCTGATGGCACTCCACCTGATTTGAATAAAATTTCTCTCTTCCACTTCAATATGCAACATTGATTTTCTGAATGTGCGCATTATTGTAAGTGTTGCATTTGAAGAAAAGTAAATGGCAAGGATAAGTCCAAATGAAAGTGTACCAGTTCCTGCATTGAAAAAATCGTCTGTTACAGTTTTAATCATCTTGTAAGTATAGTCATCTGGCACAATACTTTCGATCAAAACCAGCACTTCCTCATACAAACTTTTAGAACCTGGCAAAAAAGACAATAAGGTAAAAACAAATATAAAAAGCGGAGGTATGGCCAGCAGAAAATTAAAGGAAATAGACGCTGCCCGTTCATTAAGCCTTATTTCCCTTGATTGGTCAAAGGAAAATGAGATGACATCATACAATGGAAG
>CANHUF010000337.1 GCA_947463715.1 Sphingobacteriales bacterium | reverse complement strand
GTTTCCCGATTCCTTCATATGGGTTCCTTGAAATATCTCGTAATAGTTCATTGATACGTTTCAGCTTTTGCTTATCGTTCTTTTGCCAGTAGAGATAATCTTCCCAGGATAGTTCAGTAAAAACAAATTTCATTAGTCCGCTAATTTTTTAACCAACTTCTTACCCGATCTCAACGACTCAATAGACTCATCCAATCTTTGTTGATTTATACGCGAAGACAATTCGTGCTGCGTGCTTTTTAGGGAATTATATTCTTCCAGGGAGATAATAACAACACCCGAATCTTTTCCTCGATTGATAATCAATGTTTCAAAGCTTTGCGTAACCTTATCCAGGTAGCTTTTAATGTCTTTTCTGAAGTCAGATAATGTGGTGGTTAACATAAGTGTACTTTTAAATGTACAAATATATGTACAATTTTTGTGATTCCAAATAGAAAAGGTCATACTATGCAAGTATAACCTTTTATTATTTTTGCTCCTTCTTGCAGACGGATGATGTACCTACAATGCGATGATTGAGTATTTGGCTACCAGGAATTAAAATGGTAGAACTTCGTGTCAACATTGATGGAAATTACTTCCCACTCCAAGCATCCATTATACCCGATTTTATATCAGTATAACTTGTAAATAGATAAACTGCTAAAACAATAATGAAAATTGTTTTCCAGTGGGTTTTTACTAAGACTTTTAAGTCATTAAAGAATTGATTCATATCTGTGATTTTAAAGGTGAAATTAATTTCATATGGTTTGGTATCGGCTTTATTTACGAGTTCAGAAGATGCAACTTCCAAAGCGTCACTTATAACTTTTATAGAATGAAGACTTGGTTTTACCTCGTTATTCTCAATTCTTTGAATTGTCCTAAGCGTTAATCCTGTTTTTTCGGAAAGTTCCGATTGAGAGTAATTCAAACCTGTTCTTAACTCTTTTAATCTATCACCAAATTTCATATTGCAAATATGTTATGAGTAAATGAATAAACTATTGACATAAAGGCGACATTTATGCGTCATTTTGCTTCCAGATCCCAATAATACTTTAAGATTATGAAATAGTGAAGTTGAAGGTGTGGCACTTACACACTTACATAAGCTTAAAATGAAAGCAGTTACCCATTCGTAAAATATGGAGAGTTATACGCTTAATTCAAATAAACTTACCATTGCGTTATGGTAGTGATTTGGTAAACCAGCTGTATTAGTTAAATGTGAAAGGCCTAAGAAGTTGAAACCAAAACTAGTATAATGTTGTATTAATTTGTGATTCTCGCCTACGGTATCCAACCGAATAAACTTTTTGTTATTTTGAATGGCATATAATTTCGACCATTCCACAATTTGATTTACAAAACCCTTACCCCGACAATTTGGATTTGTAGATATTCTATGAATATAGACAGCTGGGTCAGCGTCTTTATCGACCCATATTAAGGGGTCTGAAAAAGTAGTAGCCCAAATACATACCACCTCGCCATCAATGACCATCTTCCATTGCCTTTTTTCGAAAATTTCATTAATTACCATTTCTCTATCAAACTCCGGCCAGTGACTAATGAACCTTTCCTTTTGATATGCTGTAGCGGACCTGTATAAATCAAATATATCCTCCAAATCTTCTATTGTACTATTCTGTATCTCCATTTATATTTAAATTATATGATGAAATATACGAACAGAAGCTGAAAAATAGCATTAGCTATGTAGTTTCGTGCAATGAAAAGGGCAATCAATATTGTGGCTATTTGAGAAATTAGCAAAACATTGATTCTTATCAGGATTCAAAATAAAAAACGATGCAAAAAATATATAAATCACTTATTACTGCTTCTTCAGTATTTATAAGTGTATACGCCTTTTTTGTTTATACTTTTCTCGATTAATAGGTAAAGTCTATTTGCTATCTATTTTGGTAGGTGGTATATCCGGTTTGTATATGGCTCAGTTTTCATTTGGGGGAACCATTTCTCATTTAGGGTTTGCGCTTTTGGCTGTTCTATGGATTTTCACGGGATATAAAGCATATTCATCTATTATCCGAAAAATGATTGTTGCTCATTATCATTGGATGGTTATAAACTTTGCATTGACTTTTGCTGCAGTGACCTTAAGAATTGGACTTGGTATTGGTTTTGGAAGCGGCATCCCTTTTGAAACGTTCTATCCCTATTTAGCTTGGCTATGTTGGGTTCCTAATCTACTTATTGCGCTTGTCATCATTAGAAAAGATGCAGCTATAATTGGATGATTGAGTATGCGACTATCATGAAATTAAGGAATTGGTCTTAGTTTGAAAACGCCGAACTAAAATTTAATTTTTTTCGAAACCTCCAGTATATCGGAAGATTGGAAACCTAAGCGTTAAATTTGAAAGAAAAACAGTTTTCCCGGAAGCTGCACTCGCTTTGGCTGCTTCCAGAATCTCCATAACAATCAAGTTATTTTCTAAAATATAGAGATCAAATGCAGCAAGTTTTATTTCCCCCCAAACCACCGCTTTCAAAACCGAAATTGGATCATCAAACGGCTTCTGTCTGGCATCCAACTCAAATTTTTGCTCTTCAAATCCATCATAGCCTTTCGCCATTCGAACTGTTTCGCAATTCATCAGTGCCTCAGTTTAGTCTATTTCAACATCTCCTTACTAACAGAAAGATGCGCGTAAAGAATCTTATATCTTCTGCTGTGCATGATGAAGTATTTAATATGTTGCCCTGCCTCCCGAAATATCAAATATAAAACCAGTAGAAAAACTATTATTACTTGAAACAATAAACGATGCCATTTCAGCTACTTCTTCCGGCTCACCCAGTCTGCCCATTGGAATTTTTGCTGTCATGTATGCCAATTGTTCGGGTGCAGTATTCTTATTCATAGTGGTTTTGATTACTGCGGGAGCCAGTCCGTTTATTAAAATTCCCGAAGTAGCATATTCCTTGGCAACGCCCTTTACAAGCCCGATAACGCCTGCTTTCGTTGATGAGTAACCGACCATTCCCGGGTTTCCTTCTTTTCCAGCAATAGATGAAATAAGGAGTATTCTTCCATAATTATTCTTTTCCATTTTCTGGATCGTGTATTTAGTAATAAGAAAGCTTCCCTTCAAATTTACTGCTACAATTTTGTCAAATTCATCAGTTGAATATGCTGTAATTTTTGTGTTTGTTGGACCAACAATTCCGGCGCAGTGCACCATTATATCAATTTTATTAAACTCCCTCTCAACCTTATCAACAGCATCAATGATTTCGTTTTCATTTGCAACATCAACGACAAATGAACGGACTTTTATACCCTGTGCTACCAGTGATTCAGTCGTGCTTTGCAATTGAGTAGGGTTTATATCGAAAAGGGCAATGGCAGCTCCTTGTAATCCAAGCTTGTTGGCAATAGCTTTTCCAAGTCCATCTGCTCCTCCTGTTACAATGGCAACCTGATTTTCGAAATCATTTTTAACCATAATGATTGTTTGATAATTAAAGATTAATAAATTTCTGTTTCTAGTTTTCTAATCCCTCAATCGAGCGTTCATTCACATCTACTGCTTTCAAATATCGGGCGAGATTTCTAAAGTGCTGTTGTTTTAAAAATGTTATTTCCATTTACCTTGATTTCTACATCAACCAGATAGGGTCTAAGTTTTTCGGTATCTACCGTCATGCCGAGTCCAGGCAAATCAGGAACATGAATCATCCCGTTTGAATCTGGAAGTATTTTTTCT
>CANHUF010000336.1 GCA_947463715.1 Sphingobacteriales bacterium | reverse complement strand
TGGGATGTTACGGTTGTAGAAAAACATGACCAGCCTGGAGGAAGGGCACGGCATTTTAAAACTGATGGCTTCACATTTGATATGGGCCCCAGCTGGTATTGGATGCCTGATGTATTTGACCGTTATTTTGCTTCTTTTGGAAGCCTGACTTCCGATTTTTATGATTTAATCAGGCTTAATCCATCATATAGAATTTATTGGGAGCAGGGGGAAATGGATGTTCCCGCTGATTACAACTCACTCAAATCAGCTTTTGAATCTCTTGAGCCTGGTGCAGGTCAAAAACTGGATGCATTTATGGAAGAGGCTGCGTATAAATATAAGGTTGGTATAAACAAGCTTGTATTTAAACCCGGACAATCCATCCTTGAATTTCTTGATGCTGAATTGATAGCAGGACTTTTCAAACTTGATGTATTTAATGACATCAAAGCTCACATAGGGAAATATTTTAAGCATCCACAAATCAGACAGATGATGGAATTCCCTGTGTTGTTTCTGGGGGCACTTCCTGAAAACACGCCTGCCTTGTACAGCCTCATGAACTATGCAGATGTAAAGCTGGGGACCTGGTTTCCTAAAGGCGGTATGTATAAGATTGTTGAGGGGATGCACAAACTGGCAGTTCAGCAGGGGGTGAAGTTTCATTTCAATACAACCATTACCGGCATTGATGTAGTTGGTGGCAATGCAAGAGGTGTTAAAACTGCTGATGGCATGTATTATCAGACAGATGTAGTGGTTGGAGCTGCTGATTACCATTTCATGGAAACGCAATTACTTGAACCACAGTACAGAAGCTATTCCAATGCATATTGGGAAAAACGTGTAATGGCTCCAGGCTGCCTCATTTATTATGTTGGTGTGAACACAAAGATTCCCGGACTCCAGCACCATTCGCTTTTCTTTGATGTACCTTTTGGCCGGCACGCTGCTGAAATTTATACTGATCCTCAATGGCCGACTGATCCTTTATTTTACCTGAGCGCTACATCAGTAACTGATCCATCTCAGGCACCTGAAGGTTGTGAAAATCTTTTCTTCCTGATACCTGTTGCAGCTGGCTTGAACGGTGATGATGATAAAATTAGAGACCATTATTTTGATATTTTATGTGAAAGACTGCTTGAGCGCTCAGGGATGGATATCAGAAAACATATTGTTTATAAACGCGCTTATGCCTATTCAGACTTTGTAAATGATTACAATGCATTTAAAGGTAATGCTTACGGCTTAGCCAATACACTTATGCAGACTGCAATCCTTAAGCCGTCTTGCAGGAGTAAAAAAGTAAGTAATCTCTATTATACAGGTCAGTTGACGGTGCCAGGACCCGGAGTGCCACCAAGCCTGATTAGTGGGGAGGTAGTGGCCAAGCTCATAAACTCTGAACAAAAATAATATTCATTTGTTCTGAATTGTTTATGATAAGTCCTATTGAAAGCGTACATTGTTAAACGTTTGAATTAATTAGAGCCATATGATTGGAGTTTTTCATCAGGTAGCACATGATTGCAGCAGGATAACTACTGAACGGTATAGCACGTCTTTCAGCAGTGCGATCCGTTTACTGCACAAAGACCTCAGAGGGCCTATCTATGATATCTATGGTCTGGTCAGGTTCGCGGATGAAATCGTTGATACTTTTCACGGATACGATAAGTCATCTCTCCTTGCTGCATTTAAAAAAGAGACATACATTGCCATTGAGCAGAAAATCAGCCTTAACCCTATTTTACATAGTTTCCAGATTACAGTCAACAAATACAACATTGATCCCGAGCTGATTGAGGCCTTTTTCAAAAGCATGGAGTTTGATTTGAACAAGTCAACTTACGATGCAAACGGTTATGCTGAATATATTTATGGAAGTGCAGAAGTGGTTGGATTGATGTGTTTGTATGTTTTCTGTGATGGGGATAAAGATGAATACGAGAAGCTAAAGCCAAGTGCACAGGCACTGGGTGCTGCATTCCAGAAAGTTAATTTCTTAAGGGATGTCAAAGCTGATTATCAGCAGCTGAACCGTGTTTATTTTCCCGGAGTGGATTTCAGGGATTTCACCGATAAAATGAAAGCAGAAATTGAAGCCGATATACAAAATGATTTCAATGCTGCATATGATGGAATCACAAAGCTGCCATTAAAAGCAAGATTTGGTGTATACCTCGCATACAAGTACTACCTAAGTCTTTTCAAAAAAATCAAGGCAGTTCAACCACAGCGCATTCTTGAAGAAAGAATCAGGATACCCAACTACCAAAAAGCCTGGGTTGCCGCCAAAGTTGTTGTAAGAACCCAGCTCAATATGCTGTAAACACTTCTTCCATAACCTTTCCCCTTACATTGAGTTCTCCGAACGTATTGCTTGCTGTTGGATGTACCCTGTTGGCAAGCAGTACAAATACAATTCCCTTTTCAGGATCTGCCCAGGTGCAGGTGCCTGTAAAGCCGGTATGACCAAATGTTGAGCTTGAAACTGCAAATGCGGGGTAGGGGGATTTTCTGGTGTTATTGTCTTTCTCTGGTTTGTCAAAACCCAGTCCGCGTCTGCTGATATCACTCTGATATGCAGTAAACAGTTTCACTGTGCTGTCTGAAAAAAACCTTTTTCCGTTAAGCTTTCCGCCATTCATAACAACACTCATCAGTACTGCTGTTTCATATGCATTGCTGAAAAGTCCTGCGTGCCCTGATATACCTCCAAACATCGCCGCACCAGGGTCATGTACATATCCCTGAACAAGTCTTTCTCTGAAATACGGATCTTGTTCTGTTGGGGCAATTGTTTGTTTACTCATAAAACCGGTTGGATTAAACCCGGTACTTCTCAAGCCCAGTGGGGCATAAAAATGCTTACAGGCATATTGTTCCAATGATAATCCACTAATAGATTTGACGAGTTCGCCGAGAAAGATAAAGTCATTGTCACTGTATATATAGGTTTTCTTTTTTTCAAGTGGGGAGGTTAAAATTCTACTTATCATGGTATCTCTCCAAGCTGTTAGCATAAAAAGGGAATCATCAACTTTTATACCAAAACTATTGTCTTGTCTCTTACTGAAATAACCTGGTAGGGCTTTCATCGTGGTGCTGTCTGCTATTTCCTTATAAAAAGGTATCCATGCTTTGAGCCCAGCTTCGTGCAACAATATGTCCCTAATCCTTAAGCCTTCTTTATTGGTGTTTTTTGTCCACGGAATATAATCACCCAGCGTTTTTTCCAGGTCAATTTTGCCTTCGTCATAAAGTTTCATCACAGAAAGTGTTGTAGCACATATTTTAGTTACCGAAGCCATGTCAAAAACTGTTTCCTGTGTTACTTTCCCCGAACCGGTATAACTCATGTTGCCATAAGTTTTTTCCATAATTATCCTGTTATTTTTGACCACCAGCAGTGCCATGCCAGGTGCTGCTTTTCTTGCAATGGCATCATTGATTACAGAATCTATTTTGGATATTTTCTCAATGCCAATACCAGATTTTGATTCATTAGCTGTTGACATATTGCCAGCAATTTTAAGACTTGTTCCTGCTGGTAGATTTTCACACACCGATACGGGTAGGATGCCTTCAGGACTGATTTCTCCCTTAAGCATTGCAGCTGCTGCAACATGTGTAATGGGATCGTCATCATAACAAAGGAGGATATTGTTAAGCGTACAAAAACTTTTAGCAGCATATGGATTGCCAAAAATGAACAGGTTAGTTGATTTAAGTACTGCT
>CANHUF010000335.1 GCA_947463715.1 Sphingobacteriales bacterium | reverse complement strand
GAATTCAGCGCTAATCCAGCCAGGTTTTTTGAAAACTTCAGTACACTGGAAAATCCGGCATCTCCTGGTTATGGAACCATAGAGTTTGGTGATGCAACTGCAACATTTGATGTTTCTGCATCAACTTCTGTAGGCGAGCCAATCATTTACAATGACCTTGTTAACCCTGCTATTAACTTCCTCACAGTGGGAGATGCTTCTAACGGCGTTAGACTGGTCCTCGATATGATAGGAACAGGTGATGTTACCGCATTTTCTGGTCTTTTTGGATTTACTGACTTAGGTTTTGCTGAAATCAACGGACACAGGAGGTTTAACCTCAGAATCAAGTTTAAAGATGGCAGTCCTGATGTTATTAGAAGAGATTCTACTACGCTCATTGGACAATCAACTTTCATTGGTGTTGTAGCCAACAGGGCGATAAGCCAGATAAGCATGGAGCCATTGGAAAACAATGTTTATGCTAAAATGACCGACCTTACTTTCGGTAAGCGTGTTGCTTTTGGACCGCTTAACGCTGATACATTGGGCAGTCTTACAGTAGATTTGTACCATGCTGACACCCTTACTCTTGCTGACACAGTTAATGTTGCTCAGCTTGTAACGCTCAGGAGAGGAACAGTTCTTGCTGATAGCAAGATCAGGTTGTTGTCTTCATTGGCTGGTACAGCCCGCGTTGCTTCACACAATGACAGTTCAAAAATAGCTGGCAATGTAATCGTAGATCGTTACATTCCTTCATCAAGGAAGCAGCAATGGAGATTCCTCGGATTCCCGCTGCGTGATTCAGCTGAAATTTCTACTTTGACAGGTTTTAATTATGATTTCACTTTGCCTACTCTGAAGTATTTCAACCCTGCAGGAGATGATCTTGTATATGGTACAGGAAATGCTGCTGCAAACGCAGGTTATGTTCATTATACTGCTGCTACCCAAAAGGTAGGTCCTGCTCAGGGTATTGCTGCTTGGTTATATACCAGTGCAACTCCTGAAAATGGTACACTTGCCAATGCGATTACTATCAGTTCTACTGGTGTATTGAATGAAACAGGTGCAAGTTTTTCTAAAACCCTTCAACTTGGTACAGCTGGTTGGAATCTCGTTGGTAATCCTTTTGCTTCTACTATCGATTGGAACAGTGCAGGTATTACCAAGACCAATCTTGATGCAACAGTTTACCGCTGGAATCCAGAGACAGTTAACTGGAGTACATACAACTCAACAACTGGTGTTTCAACTGGTAATGGTACCCGCTACATTGAGTCTGGAGCAGCTTTCTTTGTAAAATCAGGTGCTTCCAGGGTTATAACTCCGGCTCTCACTTTTGCCCAGTCGGCCAAGTCTGCTGAAGCTGGTACAGCTGATCACCTTTCCCGCAACGGTAAGAGACTTGATATCGCCAGCCAGCGTGTTGGTTCTGATGCTTCTTCTCAACTTTCAGGTTTAAGGGTTAGGACTTCCGGAACAGGAAATACAGTTCCTGCTGATATCTACCTTGACCTTTCCAAATCTGATGCAACTGCAGCATTCGACAGTAAATATGATGCCTTATCTATGGGCAGGTCTGCTGGTGCTGATGTGAAATTTGCTGATGAGCAGGATGAGATGGCAGTACAGTTCGATGCTCCTATCAAAACTCCAGGTGCAGAGAAAAGGTATTACCCACTGAATCTTTCAGTACCACAACAGGGAGCTGCTTCCATTGATGTTGCTGTTGAAGGATCATGGAATTCACTGAACACTGTTTCACTGATTGATACAAAAGACAACAAGACTATTCCAATGGTTGGTGGTAAACTGAGCTATGCATTCAAAATGCAGGACCTCAAGGAGCAAGGAAGATTCCTGCTTGCAATCAACCATGTTGCATCTAAAGGAGTAGATAACAGCAAAGAAGTTACAGTTCGTGTTCTGAATAACCCAGTTAGGTCTGAAACCATTCAGGCGCTGATTTCACACCCAAGCGCTAAAGCTAAAAACTGGAGTGTACTTTCTGCTTCTGGTTCAGCAATGTCTAACGGACCGATTAATCCTGCAGACGCCTCAGTTCAACATGAGCTGAAAGCTGGTAAGTTGAATAGCAATGGTGTTTATTATCTGAAAGTGAATTTCGAAAATGGCGACAGCAAAACCGTCAGGTTCGTAAAACTCTAAATCAGTCAGGCACGTTAAATTTTAATCTGTAAAAACAGTAAAATGATTATCAAGACAGCACGTAAAATAGCAACCCTGACGCTTCTGGCAGTATCGCTTTCAGCTACTTCCTTTGCTCAGGACAATACAGAGACAATATATTTTGATGAGCAATCTTTCCCACAGCTGGATTTCAGCTCAGGAACAGAGGCTTTCGGTCAGAAACTTGAACTGGCATTCGGTGATATGTCAACCGCTGCCAATGCAGGTCCTGATCCCGGTGATATTCCAGTAGATGGCGGTTTAGGATTCCTCCTTGCAGCAGGTCTGGGATACGGAGCCCGCAGATTGCAAAAAAATCGCAAAAATAAAATCAACAAGGCATAATCAGCATGCTGAAAAATGCCCTTGAAGCCCCTAAAAAGGCCTTTGAACAATTTCCCCCTCAGGTAAGAATTTTCTTACTGAGGGGGCTTGTTCTTTTTGGTATATGGAAGTTTGTTTACCTGTTTTTCTGGGCTCAACCCAGAACATTGGATGGTCCGCTTACCAACACTGTTGGAAGTCAGTCTGTGTGGATACTTAACCAGGTATATCAAACAAAAGGATTTAAGGCAACACCTGTTGTTGCGGTAACCAGGATGGAAGGTGATTATCAGATTTCCAAAGTGAGTAAAATAGATAAAGACGGAAAACATCTCCTCAATATAGCTGATGATTGTAATGGACTAGAGCTGTTTATACTATATGTAGGCTTTATTCTCAGCATGCCAGCATCTGTTAAGCGAAAAGTTATTTACCTGATAGGTGGTGTTTTCATTATTCACCTTGTCAACCTTTTGCGTTGTGTAGGTCTTAGTGCTTTATTGATGCATTGGGATCGTTATTTTGACCTGGCGCACCATTATATTTTCAAGGTTATGGTTTACTCTACCATATTTGTACTTTGGGTGCGTTTTTCCAATAACCTATCCGTTTTCAAAACAAGCCATGAACCTGTACAATAGTGAAAGAAACAAATGGGTAGGAGGGCTGGTAATCATTATCATACTTTATTCCCTGTTTTACCTGCTTTTTGCTGACCGTTCTTTCACCTATGATATTCCAAGAAAGTTGCGTCACATCATAAAGTTTGGCGTGACCATACTGGTTTATTTTGTGGGAACTTACCATTTGGGAAAGCTTGAAGATAAATGGATGTCTCAACTCTGGCATTTTATCCATATCAGTCTGCTCATCACCATCACAGCAATCGGTATTTACGACTGGGCTTTTGGCATGGTTGATAAAAAGACCAAGGAACTTGCTGCTACCATGCAGGAATTCCTGATTTCACCTGTTCTGTATGTTGCAATGGGAATTATCAATAAGAGGTTGAATCAGGAGCATAAAGATTTCTAAAACTATTTGGTTTATTCTTTCTATTAGAAACTCAATTAATCCAAGATGTAAGTTATATAAAAAAAGCCACCCTTAAGGCGGCTTTTTTTGTAGTCCCGACAGGAATCGAACCTGTATCTAAAGTTTAGGAAACTTCTATTCTATCCATTGAACTACGGGACCACTGCTTTTGAGCAGGTTTGCAAAATTAGTCAAT
>CANHUF010000334.1 GCA_947463715.1 Sphingobacteriales bacterium | reverse complement strand
CCTCGTTATTGAGATCGGCAACCGCAAAGAGATCTACCGATAGCGCCACAAAATAAAGGGCTAAGACCCCTTAATTCTACTTTTTCTCCGGGGCAATCGGGCGCATCGCTGACATGCAGGATCATCCCGCTAGCCCCTTGCGAGACCAGCCTTTGTCCTGAACAGCAATCACTTCGCCTCCACCAACGCCGCATACTGAACCCGCGCCCGTTGCAGTTACGCCAATTGCTTGTTCAGTCGCTCAATGCCAGAGTCAATCTGCCGCAGGCGCAGCTCTTTATCGCTGATGGTTTGTAATACCATGGGTCTTGCTTGTCTCATAGGGATTGGGTCTGCTGGGTGACGCTCAGGCGATCGCCAAGGCTTTGAAAATCGGCAGCTGTTTTTGCGCAAAACCCTTAGCCTGCTCGGTGAGTTCTGCCAGGTTGTCCTCGTCAGCCTCGATCATTTTGCCGTCCTTGATGAGCTTTTGACCTTGGGCGCTGAGCACCTGCCAGACAAACTGCGACCACTCCTCAGGCTTTTTCTTGCCCTGCGACATCGATAACAGAAACAGCTGTACAAAGCGCCCGACGACAATACCGCCGCCGGTGACGGGACTGTGAGGAAGAGGCGCGGTGAGCCTTTGCGAATATCAGCCACTGCGGCAATTATCTGAAAAAACCTTGGGGGAACTCTTTTACCAATTTCCTTATACAAACATGGCAAAAAACTCTGTAATGCTTTAGTTTCCGAGACCTCACTAGGTAGCGATCACCCCCACTTAAGCCAGAGATCTTTTATTATGCTCAAGCAATTTTACGCCCTTACGCTCTTATTCTTATTGATATCACCCGCGTATGCTGAGCCGCTTTGGCAATCAGTGGCTGCTCCCTCTGCAGCAGCAAATTCCGTCGTGCTTCCGCCTATTGCTGTGGATGCGCAGTCAATTACTGTATCGGCAGCGGTGCTGGCGCAGCTTGAGCTAGGTGACGACTTATCCGTTCCCCTTGCAGGTGGCAATCTTCATTACCAAGTGTCTCAGTTAACGACGTTTATGAGTGGCCAGCAGGGTGTTCAGGCCGCGCACGAGTCAGCAGAGTCATATGTCCTCTCATTGACCTATGATGCAGACGATCTGGTCGCGACCATCTATACGCCAGGGGGCAAGTTAAGTCTGCTTGCCCGGCGCAGCGGCGCATCGTACGAGGGTTATTTGTTCCGTGATTCAGACCAAGTCATCATGCTGCCGGCGGATCAAGGTGCTCTGCCGGCTGATAATAGTTCCAGAGGTCAGCCGAGATTTTTAAACATGGTGGCTAATTCGGATGTCACCATAACCCATACTTTCAATGAAAAAGTCGTAACCATCGGGGGCTTGGTTACGGGCACGGTTGAGCTTGTCAATAACACCAATGCGGTCATCTCTGGAAAGACTCTGGTGGTCTACTCTATTTTTGACAAATCAGAATATCAAGACAGCAGCGCAGGATGCTCTGTAAAAGCCGTTCAATCTGCTAGCGGAGTATCTAATCAATTGCAATGTCCGGTGAAGGATCTTGCTCCCGGTGCAAAATTTACAATTTCATTTACTGCTAAAACGACCAATAACTCCAGGGGTCGACTCTTTAGCACTGCCTTGTTCGGTGATGCCGGTATTTCATCTTCTATCTTCGTTGCTATTGACGTGCTTAAAGACACCGATGGTGATGGCATTAGCGACTATAACGAATCGCTGCTGGGTACCGATCCAGCGAGTGCTGTCTCCGGACCTCAGGAAGGCAAGACGGTAGAAATTGATCTTCTCTTTGTTTACACGCCCAAATATGTTGCGGACGCCGCTTCAGGCAATCCCACCCTGCAATTAAATCAGCTGCTTCAGGAAACCAACGCGATGTACGCTAACTCAGGGGTGGGGTTGAGCTTTCGTGCGGTAGGCTATCGACAAGTCAATCATGTTGTCAGCACGGCCCAAACTACACTGAATGCTATGGCTGATCAGTTGGCGCCCTTCGAAGACCTGGCCTATTGGCGGGCTGTCGCGGGTGCGGATTTGGTAGTTTTTCTGGATGGCTTTTCAAACCCAAAAGATGAAAATTGCGGTATCGCCTTTGCTGGTGCATCGGGGCTGCTGGGAGATTTCAGTGAGGTATATGAGTTTCAACGGTACTCCGTAAACTATGCCCCTGGTGCAGCTGCGGGAGAGAGTGCAGGATGTGACAACATGACCGTGGCTCACGAGATCGGACACAACTTGGGCCTTGACCATTCACGGGTTAAGGGCACTGGGACTTTTCCGTGGTCGTTGGGTCATGGGGTAACAGGGTCATTTCACACCATTATGGCCTATGACGCGCACTTCCCCGGAGGCGAACAATTACCCTTATTCTCCAACCCGAGACTGCTTAAATGTAAAGAGCAGGCCTGTGGTGTGGATTCAGCGATTGCTGCCAGCGGAGCCGATGCCGTTAAGTCACTGAATGCCGTGCGCTTCCAAGCGGCGCGGCATACGCAGTCGCGACCAACACTAACCATGATCAATGCAACGGGCGCGGCAAGCAGAGCCATTATGCGTGGCGGGGTCATCCGGACAAATGGTACTGAGCTGCCTGACAATCGCTTTGGCTCACGTTATTCAGCGGCTGACAAATTGAGCCTGGTGGGCAGTATCACGCTAGATCCAGCAGATGTTGGCAAGGTTGGGCGCACACACATGGTGATTGCTGCCGCAGGCTTGGGCTTTTACCAGGTTAATCCTCAAGGCGGATTTGTTGAGTGGAATGGTGACCCGGCTACACTGCTAGGCAGCATTACGCCACGGCCGCTGCAGGCTACGGAGGAGTTGACCGTATTCAAGGACCTGTCCTTTAACGCCATCGGTATACCTCAGGTCTCACTGGAAGTGTACTTTGCGTATTCGATAGATGGTACTAACCAACTGGTTTATACCGGTGCCGGCACACCGCTAGTGATTCAGTAAGGTAGTTGCCTGATGACAAGCGGGGTGGGTGCTGCACCCACCCTCACTTCGCCTGCCTCTCCGCCTCCACCAACGCCCCATACTGAACCCGCACCCGATGCAGGTACGCCAGCTGCTTGTTCAGCCGCTCGATGTCAGAGTCAATCTGGCGAAGGCGTAGTGCGTAATCCTCCATTGGGTTTTGTCGTTTTTGTTCAGTGGGTGACTTGTTCATCGGGTTTGCTGCGCTAAGTCGTGCACCCACTGTAGTTGCTTGCGCAGACACACGGTTTTCAGATCGTAGCGGGTTTGTGCAAATGCGCGCGCCTTGCTACCCAAGTGTTGGCGTGCCGCCGGGTCATTGAGCAGGGCACACACCTCTTGGGTCAGCCCCTCAACATCAAAAAAATCCACCAACCGGCCGGTCTCGTTGTGCCTGATCGCCTCGCGCAGCGGCGCGGTATCACTGGCCACAATCGCACAGCCCGCGCTCATGGCTTCAAGCAGACTCCAGGACAGCACAAAGGGGTAGGTCAGATATACATGCACGGTGGATAACTGCAGCAGCGGTATGAACTGCTCGTAGGGGATGTGCCCTAAAAAGTGTACCCGGCTCCAATCATCTGGGCTAATCTTGGCGCGTACTTCATTGATGTAAACATCCTTCCACTTGGCGGCGCCATGCTTTGCCTGCGTGGGGCGGGCACCGTAGCTGACATCGTCGGCGCCTACGATCAGCACCCGGGCGTTGGGTCTGCGCCTGAGCAGCTCGGGCAGCGCGCGCATAAAGAT
>CANHUF010000333.1 GCA_947463715.1 Sphingobacteriales bacterium | reverse complement strand
TGTAATAATTAATTAAAACAATTGCTTGCATTCGTTGTCAGACATTTCTAGCCCGTTAAGCTACACTGGTTAAGTAGACAACAAGCATTAGCCCACTATTGTGTAACGGAGGTATCCCGGATGATCGTTGACAAAAATGGCCAGCCCGTCCTGTTGGATTCAACCATCGATGTACGAGGTACCGCCTACACGATTCAAGATATAGATGGGGATGTGATCGTCGCTATCGCGAAGAAGGGCGGCGTGACGCGTCGTTTTAATCTCGCCGCCCTACAGATGAGAAATACCCAGCAGGCTGAGGATAATCGCCGCAAGTTCATCGACGCGCGGATCAAGCTGCGCGATTACTGGGAGTCATGACGCCTTTTACCAATCAACGACCGCATCCATACCAAAACCAAAGGACATTGAGGATGAATCGTTAAACCACAGTCAACATGAGTTCTTGCTGGGGGACCGTTGTGTGTTGGGGTTTGGGGAGGAAATTTGGCGTGTTTTGAAGCTCGGGTAGTCCAAAAGAGATTGATCTCGAATTTTTAACCGGTTAATGACCGTCCGTGCTATCGGGGTAGAACCCGTATGATTTTGGCAGCGGTTAAATTCATTAAAGTTAAATTAAGCTGATCTCTTATTTTACTTTCGTAATTAAGTTAAATTAAAGCCGTAGCTTATTTTAACGTGAGGAAACACCATGGAGCGGGGCATCACCGGTCAATACACGGCCAGCATCGCGGGCGGGGTAAATTGCCAGGCGTTTATACCTGACCCTTTGCCACCTCAGCCGCCGCTGCAACTGGACAACAGGCTGCAGAGTCGCATTAACCTGGCTATGCTGGCCCTTGGCCGTCTCGATGCTATCAGCGTTCTGCTTCCGGATGCCCGCCTGTTCCTCTACAGCTATGTGCGCAAAGAGGCCGTCATGTCGTCCCGGATTGAAGGGACGCAATCCTCCCTGAGTGACCTGATGCTCTACGAGATGGACGGCGTACCGGGCGTACCCATGCACGATGTGCAGGAAGTCTCCTGCTATGTGAGTGCGCTGGAACTGGGTGTCAGGCGAATCCGCGAAGGCCAGCCAATCGCCTTTCGGCTGCTGACTGAGTTGCACCAGGCCCTGATGACCTCCGGGCGAGGAATCAATAAGGGGCCGGGCGAATTCAGACAGAATCAAGTCTGGATTGGCGGTCATCGTGCCGACGAAGCCATTTTTGTACCCGCACCCGCCAACGAACTAGCTAACTGCTGGGCAGAACTAGAGCGCTTTCTCAATGATGTTCCTGAAGCGACGGACCCTCTCATCAAAGCCGCTCTCGCCCATGTGCAGTTTGAAACCATCCACCCGTTTATGGATGGAAACGGCCGCCTGGGTCGCTTGCTGATCCCGCTCATACTGGTGGCCGCCAATGTATTGAGTGAACCGCTGCTGTACCTGTCGGTATTTTTCAAAAAACACCGTCAGGTTTATTACGACCGCCTGCAACAGGTACGCATCAGTGGCGACTGGGAAAGTTGGCTGTTGTTCTTTGTGGATGCCGTGGCGGAAACGGCCAACCAGGCCGTGAATACCGCCCAACAACTTAAGCAACTGCGCCAGGTAGACCGCGACCGGCTCAGCAGCCTCGGGCGAATGGCTCCGTCGGCCCAACAGGTATTGGACGTGCTCTTTGAATACCCCATTGCCAATATCAACACCCTCGTAAAACACGGCAATATAAGCGCCGCCACCGCAGGCAAAGTCATGGATAAATTGGCGCAGCCCGAACTGGCGCTGGTGCGTGAACTCACCGGACAGAAACGCAACCGCGTGTTTGCCTACAGCGCCTATATTGAAATCCTGAATCAGGAATAGGGGTAATCATCCAAAAAACCACCAATCAACGGCAAAGATTCGTGCATATGCATAAACCGATGATTGCCACCCTCAAACACATGCACAGTCATTTGCTGATGTAGCCTTTCATAAGTCGCCGCCGAATCAAGCACCTCGTCAGCCATATCCAGCAGCACCATGCCATGGCGTGAGGGCAGGAACCCCGGATAGCTGCCAATGACTTGGTCAGTCAGCGTAAATGGCCTGCCAAAATGATCCTGATGTGTTCCCAGAAGCTTATTGAGTGTGGCGGCAACATCCATGACAGGGTTGATGGCAACGTAGGGTTTGCCAATGTCAGCAGACAAACGCGACACAAGAAAACCGCCCATCGAAGTGCCAACCAATAAATCGATACCCTCGAGGTATCTCTGTACATCCGCCACATTGTCATGATTCATACGACGCAATAAGCCGCTCCAGTCTCTGCAAGAGTTCTAAATGCTTTGCGGAATTGCGGTCCTTTAGCTTCTGAAGATTTTGAAGTTTCCACTGAATGGCAGGGAACATTTCAAAGTTATGGATGCCCCAGTCAGGCTTGAGGTTTTTGAAGCTCAGCAGGAATTGTTTGTCGGCAGCTGTGAGGCTTGCCCGAATACTTCCAATCAGTTGCGCCCTTGTAGCCTCAAAATCATCGTAAGTGAAAGGCTCTGTGGCCATACCGTCAAAGTGGTTGGCCAGCGTTTGTCGCTGGTCTATGAGATTCGGGTTCAGTACTTCACTTATAGGCCTGTCGCTACTTAGCAAACACAGCAGGGACCCTGTTTTTATTTCATCAAGTGCAGTGTTGATTTTGATTAGCGTGGACAGCCTGTCTTCCAATGGCAGGTAGGTCAAATCAATATCAACAGAAAGACGGGGCATTTCTCGGACAAACAAATTTATAGCAGTACCGCCATGCAATGCAAAGCAGGACTCTTTGGCAACTTCGGGCAAGACGCTCAGTAAAAGTGATACTTGCTGCTTATAGGACTGCTCTGCCATGAGTTTCCAACTCCCTGGGGATGGTGATCTGATACTTGCTGTTGTAGGCGCCATCTTGAACCAGGCTACGTTTGCCAGAACCAAGGTTTACTTTTTCCATGTCCAGATGGCCTAGCCATTCATGTCCGGCCTTATCCGCCATAAACAGGAAAAGCCGCTTTACTTTTATTGAAGTGCATTTTTCAAGCAGCTCTTGTACAGCTGAGGGTTTCAGATTGTTGAGGCCTTCCATCAGTTGGTAACACTCAACAAAATCTGCTGAATTTTTTGATAGCAGTAAGCATTCCAGCATCGCTCTGGGGGCGCTGGAGATTCTTATGGAAAACCCGTCTATTTCTATGATTGTAAGACCATCATGGGCTGGCAGGCTCGACGTGGTGAAATAGTCTACATCAACATGCCATTTGTGTTGGAGGAACCAGCTGGGAAGGCGCTCCCCCTGATGTCCCATCAGTGAAACACGCTTGGTTGCAAGGGGTAGATAGTGCGCTTTGCCGAGCAAGCTTAAGGCTGTTTTACCGCTCGGGTGAATGCTGAGGCCAGCTTGATGCTGCAATGCATACACAGCACCTTCATAGCCTACGTCATCGCCCCGTCTTATGAGAGCATTAGTGCCTATGGATTCAAACCAGTTGCTTTGGCGGTATTTTCTGAGCAAGTCAGGCGTATAGCCTTGAGTGCCTAGCCAGGACACCAGCAAAACAATGCCTTTGGGCTGTTCAGCCAGCAGATTGTTTAATTTTGTGCGCTTTAACGTACTCATAGTACGATTATGGTACTAGAAATAAACCAAATCAACAGAAAAGTTTATCCTAATGCGTGCAGACCAACCATAAGTACGCTAGTCAGCATGTAAATGAACTAACGGGGTCTATCA
>CANHUF010000332.1 GCA_947463715.1 Sphingobacteriales bacterium | reverse complement strand
TGATTACCGTAGTTAATGTACACCCTCCTGTTCAGTTCCTGGTCAACCGGATTTTCTGATTTTCCAGATACAAATCCGTGTTTTCTGGACTCTGTAAAAGCAAAATTCAATTTATCTGCAAACTTCTTGGATCCACCATGTAATGAAATCAGTCCGGGTACATCATGTGGAACAAACCAGGTATATTGAGCCGCATTGCCCTCGTTGAATCCATGTTCATAACGAAGGATGTCAACCGGTTCAGCCCATTTCCCACCTCGCTCCCTGACCCACATCCACCCTAGCTCTTTGTTAAAAACATTTTTATAATGCTGTGAACGCTGCATGAAAAGCGTATAATCTGAATCCTGCCCAAGATGCTTTGCAAGCTGGGCCAAAGCAAAATCCTGGTAGGCATATTCAAGTGTCTGTGCAGCACCATCCTGGTGATAACCATATTTCACAGGATGAAGGGGATGTGGAATATATCCAAGTTCCATATACTCTTCAATTCCACCTCCTTTAAAAGTTTTGTGTTCATAACCCGCCTTACTCATCATGCCACCCGGGAAATGGTCTTTGCGTATACCCTCGTATGCTTTTTTTATGTCGAATCCCCGTATTCCTTTCAACCATGCACTGGCAATGAATGGCGTGGTTGTAGCGCCAGTCATCACGTAGGTATAATTCCCTCCTGATGGTCCGCGCGGAACCAGTCCACCGTCATCATACATTTTGAGCATAGACTGTATAAACTCTTCAGTCACCTCGGGGTAAACAAGGTGCCAGAGTGTGTTGAGCGACCACTGAGCACCCCACCAGGAATCTGAATTAAACATCCGATAAGCAGGTTTACCAGACTCAGACATAGGCACATTGCGCTTAACCGGCTTTACACCTGTATTGTCAATATATGCCCCACTGATATCACTCACAATTCTTCTACCCTGCAGTGCATGGTAAAGGTCTGTATAGAACCTGCGTTGTTCAGTTTCTGTTCCACCTTCCACATCTATTCTGCTCAGCCATTGGTCCCACTCAGCAACAGAAGCAGCAACCACTTTATCAAAACCCCAGCCAGGTAATTCAGTGAGAAGATTGTTCATGGCTTCATCCACACCAGTATAAGATATGGCAACCTTCATCATTTTTACCTGATTTTGTGTTGTCTTGAATCCCACATAGATACCTGTTTTTGCACCTTCAACTTTGTATTCACTTTCCCCTGCCCTGTTTCTGCCCAGTTCAATTACGGGTAATCGCACCCCTTGTTTCCAGCCACCAACATGTTCAAATGGCTGATCAAAAGATGCTACAAAATAAACCGTGATGGGTTTCGGACGCCTCACTGTTGCGGCCATTGTCACTTCGCCACTGATCAGTTCATCATTTACAACTTTAACGCGTGCACTTTGCGTTTCAGATGAACCAAGAACCGTGCTGAAGTCGAATAGTATTTGTGCTGAGTCTGTTGCAGGATACGTGTACTTGTGGAAACCTACACGTGTGGTAGAAGTTAACTCGGCGGTAACACCATAAGTTTTGAGTTTGATTTTGTGGTATCCCGGTCTTGCGGTTTCTTCCTGATGGGAATAAGTGGAACCGTAGGTATCCGGACCAAAATGACCTTTGAAAATACCTGTTGTTGGCAGAACAGGGATACCAGACAACTCCCAGCAGTGGATATGACTGAAACAACGGATGGTATCTTCGTTGTATTTATAGCCGGTATTCCAGACACCACGGAGATTCATATCCGGACTCAGGTTAACCATGCCAAATGGACGCGTAGCGGAGCTGAAGTAAAAAAAACGGGAATTGGCAGCGTCTACCATTACTTCAACCTGTGATGATTTCCCCGAATTCATGTTCTGTACCTGTGAATAGGTGTTTTTTGAACATATGAGCGTAAAAACAAAAGTGCTTAAAGCGAAAACTATCCGCATGAATGATTTTAGCCGCATTTGGATTAAAATAATTTTGATAATCAATTCAATGTAAGCACTTTAAATTGCGTATCCCTGCTGTTGGATCCTACATGTACTTTGAAACGTCCTGGTTCTGCCACCCACTTGAGATCGGCATTCCAGAATTTCAACAGTTCGGTATCAATCCTGAACTCAACACGGCTGCTCTCACCTGCTTTCAACATCAGCTTACGGAATCCTTTCAGCTCTTTCGCAGGGGGTGTAATACTTCTTAACTCATCCTCAATATATAATTGTACTACCTCAGCACCATCCACCGATCCTTTGTTGGTTACTGTTACCGTTGCAGTAATAGACCCTCCTGGGTTAAGTTTATCAGCACTAAGCTGCAAATCACTGTATTCAAACCTTGTATAGCTCAAACCGTAACCAAAGGGGAAAAGGGGTTCATTGGGCATGTCGAGGTATTTGCTGGAAAACTTATTACCCGGATCCTGCGGACGACCGGTGGTTTTCTGAGCATAATACACAGGAATCTGTCCAACTGCATAAGGAAACGACATGCTGAGCTTGCCGGATGGATTAACAACGCCATACAACACATCGGCAATGGCATTACCTGCTTCTATACCGGCATGCCATACCTGTAGCACAGATGCTGCACCCTCAATAGCGCCTGTCAGCACCAACGGTCTGCCGCTAAGGAGCACCACAACCACAGGCTTTCCTGTCTTGTAAAGGGCCTGCAACAGGCGTTTCTGACTGGCCGGCAGGGTTATATCACCGCGACTGGCAGCTTCTCCGCTCATCTCAGAAGCTTCTCCTACAACAGCAACCACCACATCAGATGACTTGGCAATGGCGAGGGCCTCTTCAAGCATGGCTTCGGGTGTCCGCTTATCGATATCCACGCGCAATCCAAATACATTGGCCTTCTGCGCCAGCAGGGTATCATCGGTGATATTGGCTCCTTTTGCAAAAGACAGATTGACCATTTTTGCTGTTTGTGTCTGCATCCCGGTGATAACAGGAACAGACATCTGTGGATCTCCACTGACGGCCCAGGTGCCCAGCATGTTGCTTTTATCATTGGCCAATGGTCCAATCAATGCCACACGCTGTGCCGGTTTGAGTGGCAGGGTATTCCTTTCATTCTTGAGCAATACAAATGATTCCGATGCAATTTTCCGGGCAAAGTCCCTGTTATCAGGAGTAAGGATTTCATTGCTGCGTGCAGGATTAATATACCTGTATGGATCAGTAAACAGCCCGAGTTTATATTTCGCTTCCAGCACCATCCGGCAGGCCCTGTCTATATCCGCCATTGCAACTTTCTTTTCCTGAAGGGATTTTTTCAAAGTTGAAAGATATCCCTCGCCCACCATATCCATATCCAGTCCGGCCTTAATGGCCTGCGCGGAAACTGCCTGCAGGTCACCCAGCCTATGGTTACTCATTTCATTGATAGACGTATAGTCGCTGACAATCATCCCCTTAAATTTCCAGTCTTTGCGCAGAAGGTCTGTCAGCAACCATTTACTGCCGGATGCAGGAACACCTTCCACATCATTGAATGAACTCATCACAGTAGCAACTCCCGCATCAACTGCTGCTTTATAGGGCGCGAGGTATTCGTTGTACATTTTATTGCGACTCATATCTACGCTGTTATAATCCCTGCCACCTTCTGATGCGCCATAAAGGGCAAAATGCTTGACGCAAGCAAGCGGTGTGTACGGACTTGCCAAATCATTACCCTGATAACCCAATACCATGGCACGGGCAATCTGCGAACCCAGAAACGGATCTTCGCCGGAGCCTTCTGCAACCC
>CANHUF010000331.1 GCA_947463715.1 Sphingobacteriales bacterium | reverse complement strand
TATATTTTGCATCTCAGCTCTTGTGAAACAAGATACATAAAATGCGCGATTCAAATACTGATTTGATGTAAGATTACTTGTAATAATAAATGTTCCAGGAACATCTTTAGTAATATTATAATTTGATGTAATATTTACAGTTCGTGTATCATTTGAGAATGTATAAATTATTCGCCCATTTGTTAGATTTGCGATATTACTTATAGTTAAAGCAAAGTAATTATTGGGACGATCCCACACACCAGCCCCACCTGCAGCATTAGAAAAAGATATAGCTACACTTACAGGTCGTGCGACATAGTAGTCCATACTCTGAATTAGATTGCTTGTATAAAATGGAGTTCCATTGTTTCTTTCAACAACAAATGTTCCATACATCCATAAATTAGTTATATTAGTATATTGAGTGTTACCTGTAAATGAGTAGTTGGATAAATGAGTTATTGTTCTTTGCCCCATAGGTACAGTTGCCAAATTTGTATTTGAGAATGAAGCCAACAAGTTACAGTATGTCGCTACAGGTAGGCATGGTAGAAGATTAATATTAAACTGTTGTCGTTGCCCAGAATTACAGTTCACATATAAGGTCGCATTAAACTGATCTGGAATATTAATTGTTGTTTGTGCGTCAATCTGTATTCTTTGAATAGCATATGATTCAGTCATATTTAATCCTAACCGTGTATATAAGTTCATATTTGAATAACCACAACCATCTGGGATTTTAATAATCCGAGTTTCAACTGGATCTGTGCCACCTGTATTTGTTGGTACAGTTGTGATACATGATTGGCCATTATTAATCTTATTATTAATGCTAATTGAACCAGATAATGGCGCATTTGCATCTAGCCATCCTGAACTATTATTACTTGTGGTAGCAGCATCTGAATTAATGCGCACTTGAAATGTTGCACTATTATCATAGTAGCTAGATGATCTTGTTGGTATTGTTTTATAGTAGAGTTTTAATGTAAGAGTATCTATCTTATTTAAGGCGCCACCTGATGGGTTTATGTTAGGGAATACAAATGATACATACCGCATTGTGAATGGTGAAGAGCTAATTGCTGTGTAATTATATTGGGTTCCTCCAACTGGATTAAAATAATTTGTCAAATAATTTTCGTAGCCAGTTGCACTTACATAGGCTCGTGTAGAATAGTTTCCATTTACAAGTTGAAGTTCATTATTTGTTGTCAAGTCTGTAGTATTATTAAAGTCAGATCCAAAGGCCCCTACAGATGGATAGGCATTATAGCCTCCTATACCTGGAGCAACAGAATTACCACCGCTTACAACACGTATATTACATCCAAGTGTAATAATTGATAATGGGTCATAAAAGGGTCTAAATCCTGTACCAGTATTTAGCGCTGCAGAACCAATTAAATTTGTGATAGTGCCACTCAAAGTATAATTTCTTCTAAAAGTAGTATTTGTGAGAGTAACATTAGGCCAATAGAAAAATGTGGTATTGCTTATAGGTCCAGAGGTATATGAACTTCCTGTATTACATGAAGAATAAAATAATGTAGTTGTGTTGTTAAAACTAAATGATCCACCATCTGTAAGGGCAGCATTAACTGGTTGAGACACGAAAAAATTACTTCCAATATTTGAAGTCTGAATCCAGAAGTTAAATGTATTTGAAGTTATTACAGAGATTCCACAAATATTACAATAGGCAATACTACCAGTATTTTCCACAAAAACTCTTCCAGTTGGAGCAGTATTTAAGTTATCAACAAAGAAGTTCACACTATTTGATAGATTATCGTTATTATTAGTTATTGTAAGTGTATAATTAGATGGACCGGCCCTTACATGGACACTATTAAACACTATAGATGGTTGTGCAATTATATAAAAGTTTGAAGTGTATGTACTTCCAAGATACATATCTCTTATATAGTTAAATCCCCAATATATTGCGCCATTATTTATAACATCAATATTATTATTAGATCTGCCAAAACTCTGATTAGAAAAGGTATAATTAGCTCCTATTACAAGAGAATTATTTCTAAATAAACTTACATTCCAGACAATATTTGATATATTACCAATAGCATTAGTATTTGAATTTACAATAATACGTGATTGAGCTACCCCTATATTCGATGATGAATATATACCAAATGCTTCACTAGTTCCTGAGGGCATAATATTATTCTGATTGTAAATACGATTGCTGTTCACTAGACCGTCGCCTCTACTTGAAAATGGAATAGCATCTCGTGAATAATTTACAACCACATTTGTACGCAGAACACCAGTGAAGCTATCACCTATAAGGGGTGGAAGAGCTGTGCTAGTAATAGATATATTTGAACTTGTAGGTGATATTCCTGATATATTTGATGCAATTATTGTTGCAGAATAATATGTGTCATAATTCTGTGGTGTAAATGAATTAGTATAAGATTGTTGTCCTTCAACAGCTCCAATAATAGATTCATTACTATCACTTATAATTGTACCACCAAATCGGCGAGGATATACAATACTTCCAACTGTATTTGTTTGGGCTCTATATCTTCTTATGAAAGATTGTATATTAATACCATCTAACTGACGGTTCCATGTTATTATACTATTACATAAGGGTATAGCTGATACAGCTGAATGTGTTATGGCAAGTCCTGATACCTCTTGAGGAATACTACTTGTAGCAGTTGGTATATAAGTAATATATTGTAAAGATATGTTTGAATTCATTGGGAATCCGATGCGAACATATACTGAATGATTTATATTTGAATATGAACCAGCTAAAATTGGATAGAAAACACGAATATTACACGCATCTGTTTGAGCACCAGCATAATTGAATCCAATAGCTGTTCCTGGTGTATTTTTTGTTGTGCTATCAGGTGGTATAGAAGTTATTGCATTGGCATTTAACCAGGCAGTTGTATAATTTGTTGGCGAGGCAGATGTATCATTTGATGCTACTATACGCATTTGTATAGTTATTCCGTTAAAGAGTAAAGTGGTCGGATTAAAAGAGAACATACTATTAGAATCGGCAAAAGTGAAGTTTATAGTGGCAGATTGTATGTCATTTGTTCTACTCGAGAAAGACCACTTAAGAGTTAAATATCGCATATTAGTTCTTGCGACAGTATCATAGTTTATATAGGGGGTTTCTGCGTTATATGGATTATGATATACTGTATAATTCAAATATCCATTTGAACTGCCATTCATTCTTGCGTTAGAATATGTTCTATATGATCCATTAGTGAGTTGTATCTCATTTGAATAGGCTCCAACAAGTAATGATTGCCTATTATTAAAACTTCCTCCAAATGTGTTGATATCTGGATTGGTTCCGCTACCAGATTCTACACGCTCTCCATAGTTTATCTCTCCATTAACAAAATTAGATCGCAGTGTATTATTTCTTACTATAATAGATGGTGTATCAAAGAAAATATCTCTTTCATTATCTATAGCTCCTGCTACAAATCTAAAGTTACTTTGTGGCCCAGTTCCATGTAAGTTACATGCAGTTCCTACAAATGATGGAGCATTACATGGTGTATAGATGGGATATGTTAGTTGAATAGGCCAATTAAAAAATGTATTAAATCTTATAGGAAGATTTCTATATTCTGTACCATCTTGCGACGAATAGAATGGAGTTGTAATTGGATTAAAAGGAAAGTTACAGAGACTGACAAGACTGTTAGATTGGAGTGATACCGCAACAGCATTTGATCGAATGTAATTGATTC
>CANHUF010000330.1 GCA_947463715.1 Sphingobacteriales bacterium | reverse complement strand
CTTCCTGCACCGGCAATGATCATGAGCGGACCATTCAGGTATTCCACAGCTTCCCGCTGAGGCGGGTTGAGTTCTTCCAGGTACTTGTACATGGCTGCAAGTTACTGCAAATCAGTTGTTAGACGACCTGAAAATTGATGTGCTGTTAAAGTTATCCTAAAGGGAAATTTAGATTAAACCTGCTGCGTTAAAGTACATCTATAGGTTCGTAAGGGTTACGATACCCACTGAAACTAAACCTAAAAATCAATAGTATGAAGACAAACAAACTTTTCCTTGGCCTGGCTTCCCTGGTGTTGGCATTGGCAGTATTCCTGACGGCCTGTACAAAAAATGGCATTAACGCATCAAGCGGTAACCTCTCTGTTTACCTGACGGACGGTCCGGGTGAGTATGATTCCGTATTCATAGACATTACCAAAGTAGAAGTAAAGGTGGACAATGATTCTCTCCACAAACACAGGGATGACCATGGAAAAGACGATGACGACCGTGACGACCATGAGAAAAGGAAAGATGGATATGGTGAGTGGGTAGACATCAATTTCAAACCAGCCATCATTGATATTCTCAGCCTGAGAAACGGTGTGGAAACAAAACTGGGTGATGCTAATATCGCTGCAGGTACTGTGCGCAAGATCAGGATTACCCTGGGCAGCCAGAACAGGGTTGTTAAAGACAGTGTTTCTTATCCGCTTGAACTGAGAAATGAAACCAATAACCTGCTTTATGTCAAACTCTATGATAAACACAGGCAACGCAGGGCAGACAGCAGCACAAAAGTTTGGGTTGACTTTGATATCGCCAGGTCAATAGAAGAAAAGGGTGGAAAGTTTTATCTCAGACCTGTTTTGCGTCCATTCTGTAATGATAATTACGGAGAAGTGGAAGGTAAGGTTCTTCCACTGGCTGCTAAGGCTGTAGTTAGAATCACCAATGGAGCAGGATTTGATGGTGTAGCTTTACCAAATAGGGAAGGTGAGTTCAAACTGCGTGGTCTTGAATCAGGCACCTATACAGTAACAGTAGAAGGAATTGCTCCTTACCTCAAGGAAACAATCTCCAATGTTTCTGTTACAAAAGGAAAAGAAACTGAGTTGGGAACCATTACCCTCAAAAAATAAGTTGGTTTTGAAAGTTAAATAGGGCCGTCTTCGTGACGGCCTTTTTTTTGCGCTTTATTGTTGCCCGCGAATAGTAGTTCCTGTTTTACTGCCATTGTGAACACCATTTTCAATCACAGGTTTTCCATTCACCCAAACATGCGAAATACCTGTAGTAAACTGGTGTGGCGCTTCAAAAACAGAATTATCCTGAATTGTATTTTCATCAAAGATCAAGATGTCTGCATACTTTCCTTCCATCAGCAATCCCCTGTCGCGCAAGTTAAATTTGGCAGCAGGGAGGGATGTCATCCTGCGGATAGCCTCTTCCAGCCTGACAACCTGCTGATCCCTCACATACCTGGCGAGCACGCGTGCATTGGTACCATAACCTCTTGGGTGCGGACGACCTTTGCCATTGCTCACACCTGCATCAGCAGCAGGCATATTGAAAGGATATTGCATAAAATACACCAGATCCTTTTCACTCATGGTGTGATAGATCATCTGGGCATTGGCCTTGTCCAGCATATCAAGAATAAGGTTCGATTCATTATTGAAATTGCTTTTTCTACCCAGCATCCTGTTTATTTCAGTAATGCTTTTACCATTGTAGGTTGTATCCGGAGCAAAAGAGGCCACAACGGCATAACTGTAATCCTTTTGTTTGTCGCGCTGCTGAGATTCTTTCATACCCACAAGTATTTGCTGCCTTATAACCGGATTCTTCATCCTGACCCGCAGTGAATCCAGTCCACCCTCCAGGGCCCAGTCTGGCAAACGCACAGCCAGGTTGGTGCTGCTGGCTGTGTAGGGATACTGGTCAATGGTAACATCCAGTCCCGCTTTTCTGGCCGCTTCCACCATACCCAGCGTTTCTGAGGAACGACCCCAGTTGTTTTTACCGGTTACCTTGAAATGGGAGATCTGCACAGGAATACCTGCCTGACGGCCAATGGTAAGAGATTCTTCAATGGCTTCGTTAACTTTCGTGCCTTCATAGCGCATGTGCGTGGCATAAACGCCACCCTGAGCTGCAGCAACACGGGCCAGGTTCACAATCTCTGCTGTGGGTGCGTACATGCCCGGCAGGTAAATCAGTCCGGTCGACAACCCCACGGCTCCGTCCTGCATGGCTTTCAGTGTCAGGGCTTCCATCCGCTTCATTTCCTCTGGGGTTGCATGCCTGTTATCGAGACCCATGCCCAAACGGCGGATGGTATTGTGACCAGCCAGGCTGGCTACATTGATGGAGGTTCCGGTGCTGTCAATGTTGCGCAGGAACTCCCCGATATCATCTGCTCCGCTTCCACAGTTGCCGGTGACAACAGTGGTAACACCATCATAGATGTAATTGTCTGCGGTTGGTCGTTCAAAAATGCTGCCCTCGATATGTCCATGTACATCTATAAAACCTGGCGCCACAATCCTGTTGCCGGCATCAACCGTCTTAACCCCAGGATACCTCGCAGTAAGACCCTGCCGCACGGCTACAATCCTGTTGCCGCTGATGGCGATATCAGCTTTAAACCAGCTGTTGCCGGTACCGTCTATAATTCTGCCATTGGTAATAATCTGGTCTGGCTGCTGCGCTTTTGTTGAGAAACTTAAAAGGAAACAACAAAAAGAAAGTGCTGCTGATGTAAGGTAATAAGATCGTTTTGTCATGGCTTTATACCGCTTTAAAGTTTATCAGATAAAAATACCGATGAATGCTGGAATAGTATCGTTTAACAACTGTTTGGTTTCTCTGTAAATTTAAAGACCTTTGAACCATGCCGATCCGGATTTTTGTAACAGGTGGAACTTTTGACAAGGAATACAATGAACTGAACGGAGAATTGTATTTCAAGGATACGCATCTGCATGAAATGCTCAGGCTGGGTCGTTCGAAACTGGAGCTGGAGGTGACCACGCTGATGATGATGGATAGCCTGGATATGAATGAACAGGACAGGCAGACCATTGCCAAAGCCTGTATGGATGTAGCAGAAAAGAAAATCCTGATCACACATGGCACTGATACCATGCCGGAAACTGCAGCGTTGCTTGCAGGACTGATTAAAGATAAAACCATTGTGCTGACTGGTGCAATGGTACCTTATAAGTTTGGCAGTTCAGACGGATTGTTTAACCTCGGCAGTGCACTTGCTTTTGTGCAGACACTTCCGCCCGGAGTTTATGTGGCTATGAACGGAAAAATTTTTGAGGGAGAAAATGTACGGAAGAATAAAGCAAAAGGAGAGTTTGAATCTATTCACCAACCAACAAAATGATACAATGAAAAAATCAATTTTATTTCTGCTCTTTACCGGTTCAATGTTATTTACAACTGCACAATCCAAAGATGATAAGGCAGTAGCTGATGCAGCAGGTTTTCTTGTGAAAGCGCTGGAAAGCGGCATCCGCGCTGATCTGGAAAGTATTGCATCCGATCAGCTGAGTTACGGACATTCAAACGGTTTAATCGAAGACAAGGCTGCATTTGTAGAAGCCATTGCCAGTGGTAAATCCGATTTTGTTAAGATTGATATCAGCAATCAGACGATTGCCATAAGTGGAAAAACAGCCATTGTAAGACACAGGCTTGATGGTGTTACCAATAATAACGGTACACCCGGCGAAATCCACCTCAACATCCT
>CANHUF010000329.1 GCA_947463715.1 Sphingobacteriales bacterium | reverse complement strand
GCAGGTAGAAAAGGTTGAGGAAATTATTGGTAAGCTCATGGCATTTCAGGTGGCTATACCCAGCTGGGCGCTTGGTGCCGGTGGAACCCGCTTCGGCCGGTTTTCGATTGGCGGAGAGCCTGGTAACCTGGAAGAAAAAATTGCAGACGTAGGCCTGCTCCATAAGTTAAATGCTTCCAGTGGCGCGATTTCCCTGCATATACCATGGGATATACCGACCGATCCTCACAAAATCAGGGCACTTGCAAGTCATCATGGATTGCAGTTTGATGCCATGAATTCGAATACATTTCAGGATCAGGCGGGGCAACCCCTGAGTTATAAGTTTGGGTCGTTGCAACACAGAGATAAAGCTGTCAGGCAGCAGGCGATTGACCATAACTTGGAAGTTATCGAATACGGAAAGGCCCTTGGATCAAAGTCGCTAACAGTGTGGCTGTCTGACGGATCAAACTTTCCCGGACAATTGAATTTCAGAAAGGCTTTTCAAAATACTTTAGAAGGGCTTGGGCATATTTATGCTGCCTTACCCGAAGACTGGAAGGTTTTTGTGGAATACAAGGCTTTTGAGCCGAATTTTTACAGCATGACAGTGGGAGATTGGGGACAGTCATTGCTGTATGCCAATAAACTCGGTCCCAAGGCGTATACACTGGTGGATCTGGGACATCACCTGCCCAATGCCAACATCGAACAAATTGTTTCGCTGTTGTTGATGGAAGGTAAACTGGGTGGCTTTCATTTCAATGATTCAAAGTACGGAGATGACGACCTTACTGTTGGCTCCATCAGGCCCTATCAGCTTTTCCTGATTTTCAGGGAGCTCGTAGAGGGAATGAATGCCAGGGGAATGAATCATGCAACTGATCTTGGTTGGATGATTGATGCATCGCATAATATCAAGGATCCCCTGGAGGACCTCCTGCAATCTGTTGAAGCCATTATGATAGCATACACACAGGCACTCATGGTAGACGATGCCGCTTTGGATGAAGCCAGACAAAACAATGATGTGGCGCTTGCACAGGAGTTGTTGCAACATGCTTTCCGCACCGATGTACGGGCTATAGTGGCAGAAGCGAGGCTTCGCGCTGGAGCAGCAATTGATCCGCTGGGAGCGTACAGGTCTATGCAGGTGAGAAAGATGTTGATTGATGAACGCGGTGCTGTGTCAAAAGCAACGGGACTATAAATTGAATACCTTATGGAAAGAATTCCTGTTGTAGCTGTTCTGGACATTGGCAAAACCAATAAAAAAATCCTTCTTTTTGATAAACAGTACCGGGTAGTGTATGAGCATACAGAACGGATGGAGGAAAGTGTAGATGAGGATGGATTTCCCTGTGAAGACCTTGACGCACTCACCAGTTCTGTTAAAAACATGCTCAGTGCATTGATTGAAAGACAAGAATTCCAGATAGAAGCGCTCAATTTTACAACTTACGGAGCCAGCTTTGTTTACATCGACAAAAATGGTGAACCGCTTACACCTTTGTATAATTACCTGAAGCCATACCCTTCGGAATTACAAAATCAATTATATGCTGAACACGGGGGGCAGGATGTATTTGTTCGGGAAACATCCTCTCCTGCCCTGGGAAGCCTTAATTCAGGTTTGCAGGTGCTAAGACTTCAGGCTGAGCAGCCTGAAGTTTTTAATCAAGTTGCCTATGCTTTGCATTTGCCGCAGTATATAAGCGGACTATTCACAGGTTTAAAGGTAACTGATATTACCAGTGTTGGCTGTCATACACAACTGTGGGATTTTACACGTGGTAGTTACCACCGTTGGGTGGCATCAACAGGCATATCTCATGTTCTAGCTCCAATGCAAGCCTCAGAGCATGCCATAAAGGTATATATCCATGGTCAGGAAGTATGGACAGGCATAGGTTTACACGACAGCTCATCGGCATTGATACCATACCTGGTTAGCTTCACGGAACCATTCATCCTCATTTCAACAGGAACATGGAGTATCAGTCTGAACCCTTTTGATCAGGTAACCCTGACGGATGATGAGCTTGCTCAGGATTGTTTATGTTACCTGCAATACACAGGAAAGCCTGTTAAAGCTGCCAGGTATTTTCTCGGCCCTGCTCATGAAGCCGGCGTCAATCGAATTGCAGCACATTTTGCATTACCGGTGGATTTTTATATAGCGATGAACTTCGATGAGGGATTATATCAGCAAAGTTTAAGCATGTTGCAAAAGACCAGTTATGCTGATTTTGACAGTGTGGATTTAATGGAATTGGGGTCTCCGGATTTATCTTATTACATCCTCATGCACTTCCTCATTCGTTTTCAGTCTGCCAGCACCAGGTTATTGCTCAGGCATGGTACGGTGGAAAAGATACTCGTAGACGGAGGATTCAGCCGGAATGCTATTTTTATGCAAATGCTTGCGGAATCTTTTGCGGAACAGGATGTTTACGCATCAGAAGTGCCACAGGCCACGGCGATGGGAGCTGCACTCGTACTACACAAATATTGGAATGAAAAAGAGATACCTCCAGCCATCATTGACATAAAGGCATATCCCGGGCAGATCGCAGGTTAGGTAGATTTCCTGATCAGTAATTCTGTGGATTGAATGCGTGTTTCAAATTTTTGTTGTGGTCTTTTGCTCTCCATCATACTCAATAATAGGGTCATGGCGGCTTCCCCCATTTCAAATGCAGGTTGTTTAATCACAGAAAGCGGAGGGCTTAGCAATTCGGTAAGGTCATTGTTGGAAAATCCGATCAATGCCAGCTCTTCGGGAACTCGGATTTTTTTATTTTTCATAAAACGCATGCAGCCTGTTGTGATTTTGTCTGAACCTGCAAAAATGGCATCAGGTTTAGTTCGTAACCGCATCAAACTGTTCATGGCAGACTCAACTTCACTGTAAAGCATTCCACCATGATCACAAAAAACAATCATATTGTCTTTAACAGGGATTTTCGCTTCTGAAAGCGCTACTTTGTAACCTTCAAGCCTTTCCTTGGCTATGGAAAGTCCTGCATGGTTGGATACAAGTGCAATTTTGCTGTATCCCTTGTTGATTAGGTGTTTTGTGGCTTTGTATGCCCCCTTGAAATTGTCTGCAATAACTTTATGTGTTTCTATTTCGTCAATAACCCTGTCTACAAAAACGATAGGTAAACCCTTCTCATGAACTTCCTTGAGATAGAGGTGATTTTTTGTTTCAGTTGAAACGGAAATAATCAGTCCGTCAATAAAACTTGAAGTAAGGTATTCCAGGTTCATCAGCTCACGCTCAGCAGATTCCATGCTTTGTGAGATATTTACTGTGTAGCCGTTTTTACTGGCAATTGATTCGATACCATTGATGACCTGGGAGAAAAAACTGTTGGCAATTTCACTGACTATGACGCCAATGGAATGACTCTTTTTTTCCTTCAGGCTTTGAGCATTCCTGTTGGGTTTATAGTTGATTTTCCGGGCATAATCAAGGATGAGCTGTTTTGTTTCAATACTTATCTCATGACTATCTCTTAAGGCCCTTGACACTGTTGAAGTGGAGAGGTTCAGTTCCCTTGAAATATCTTTTATGGTTACAGCAGAAAGTTTCACTTAGTTGAAGATACAATTCTCATGATAAATTTCATATAAACTAATATTGGTATTGTTGTCGGGAACGATTGCGTTAAAATAAGGGGTACAAAATGCGGTTTAAAATATTGAAGTTTATAAAAACTGTATCTTGTTGCGATGAAATTTTTTGCGGTTTTTGTTGCCTT
>CANHUF010000328.1 GCA_947463715.1 Sphingobacteriales bacterium | reverse complement strand
GTAAGCGGCTCATTATAATCACTTTTTGACAGGGCAATGTAGGAGTTGTAAGCATCCTGATGGGGGAATGAGTCTATATTGCCTTTGAGGTAATTCTGTACATTGGATTCTGCAAAACTGGTGAAGCCTTCATCCATCCAGGCATATAAAGATTCATTGGTGCCGAGCATCATTTGATACCAGCTGTGCATCCATTCATGAATCACAACACCGGTTCCTGCCCCTTTGAGCAGGGTTGCCATAGGGTATTCCATACCGCCGTCACCACCTTGAATGAATGAATATTGCTTGTAAGGGTACTCGCCATAGGCTTTATCCATGTAGGGTATTGCTTTTGCTGCCAGTTCCAGGACACTGTCCCATTCCATTTTATAGTTTGCAATAAATTTCATGGCACTTGAACCCTGTTTCATTCTGGGGGACATGGACTCAAATTGCCTGGTTAGGGCTGCAGAATCAATTTTATAAAAAGCATGCAGAACGAGTCCCTTTCTTACAGTTTTGGTGTTGTGTATATAACCAGGATCTGCAGCCCAAACAAAATCATGAACATTCGGAGCCTTGAATTTCCAGGTATGAGTAGGTCCTTTACCTACTTTAAGAGGTAAAGTGGATTGCTTTTCATATCCTAAACCTATTTCATGCGCATTTTGCAAGTACCCGGTTGCTGCAACCACATATTTACTGTCAATCTGAATGTTGACATCGAAATCACCCCAGACACCATAAAATTCACGGGCTACATAAGGCGTAGGATGCCAGCCCTGTTCATCGTATTCACAAAGTTTGGGATACCATTGTGCCATGCTGAACCTAACACCTTCTGCGTTATCCCGGCCGCTTCTCCGGATCTGTACCGGAACCTGGGCATTGAAATCCAGTTCAATCAGTGCCTTGGATTGTGGAAGTATGGGTTTGGAAAGCTCCACTTTGAGTATGGTTTCATAAAGGGTTGTTTTCTGTGGCTCTCCATTTACCTTGAGATTGTTCACCTGCTGATAGCCAATTTCGTCAGGTTTTAACATCGAAATCCTGTCTTTTACACGAGCATCCCAATCTGGCCGGCCTCTTACAATTCTTTTTCCGATCTCCTGACTGCGCAAATCCATCATGCTCCCGGGTTGAAATGCATTCCACTGGAGGTGGTAGTACAAGACCCGCAGTGTATCAGGTGAATTATTCCAGTAATCCAGACGTTGCTTACCTGAAAATTTATTTCCAGCGGCATCAACCACCACATCCATCTTGTAATGCACACGCTGCTGCCACCTGGTTGACTGAGATTCAGCGACTAAAGAGCTCATTATGAGCATGATACATACGTAAACTGAAGTTGTTTTATTCATATTTAAGTTTGATTACGCTGATTAATGCTGGTAAACCCGAACGAAATCGACTTCCATTTTCCGGGGCCAAATTGTTTTATCTACGCCTTTCTGTCCTCCCCAATTGCCTCCAACAGCCAGATTTAGGATGAGGTACATTTTGTTGTCAAATGGCCATGCATCAACCCCTGATTTTTCATTGGGATAGTTGAAGTAATAGACACCATCCATTCCGATTTTCAACACGTCTTTATTCCATTCGAGTTGATAGGTGTGAAATTGTTCTGCACAATCCGGAACTTTTATCTGATTGGCCTTTTGGGTTCCAATAATGTGATTGTATTTCTTGGTGTGAATTGTGCCATGAACTGTGCCATGATCAAATCCAACATGTTCCATAATGTCAATCTCTCCATCTTCAGGCCAGCGTAATGGTACTGTAGATGCCAGCATCCAGATTGCAGGCCAGGTTCCAACTCCTGAAGGTAGCTTGGCCCTAACTTCAATTTTTCCTTCACTCCAGGCTGCTTTTCCCCTTGTAACCAATCGCGCAGAACTGAATGACTTATCTTCTATTGGTTCCTGATGGGCTTCAACGATCAGTACACCGTTTTCAACACGGGCATTTTTTGATCTTTTTGCAGTATAATATTGCAGCTCGTTGTTACCCCATCCATGTCCACCAATATCATATCCCCATTTGGTGCTGTCTGGAAGTCCATTTATTTCAAATTCATCTGACCATATGAGCTTCCATTTATCAGCCTGGCTTTGACCGTTCAGGTTCTGAACCATACAACTGGCAATAATTATGCTGGCAAGGCTTGAAAAGAGTATCTTTTTCATAATAAACTCAATTTAGTACCATTTTATAAATTAAGCCTGATTTTTGGCAGTAATGTTTTTCAATCCTACTTTTGCAACGTGTCAGCAAACATACATATCCATCATCATCTTATCCCTTAGGTGGGCCTTGATGTGATGTATACATAATTCAGGCTTGCCAATGGTAAGCCTTTTTTATTTTACGCCTTTAAAAAAATAATTCATGTTGAGAATAGCGGTACAAAAATCTGGTCGACTCTATGAAGATTCAGTTCAGTTATTGAAGGAGTGTGGAATCGATCTTCGCAATGTAAAAGACAGGTTGAGGACGGTGTCGGAAAATTTTCCACTGGAAGTTTTTTTCCTGCGTGATGATGATATTCCTGAGTATGTAGAAGATGGGGTAGCTGATATCGGTATAGTTGGACAAAACGTTTTGCTTGAGAAAGGTCGTAAAGTTATTACTGTAGAGTCCCTCGGTTTTGGAAAATGCCGCCTTTCCATCGCAGTTCCCAAGACATTTGACTATACTGGGATTAAAGATCTGGAAGGCAAGCGTATCGCTACCAGTTACCCTGCTCTTGTTAAGAGCTATTTGTCTGATAATCATGTCAATGCATCCATACATGAAATCAGTGGTTCAGTTGAAATTGCTCCCGGAATAGGACTGTCAGATGCAGTTGCAGATCTGGTAAGTAGCGGTGGTACCTTGTTTATGAATGGTTTGAAGGAGGTAGATATTATCCTGGAGTCGCAGGCAGTAATGGTTGCCAAACATGGTTTAACCCCTGCGCAACAATCCATTCTGGATAAGTTATTGTTCAGGATCAGGGCTGTCAAAAAGGCGAAAAAAACAAAATATGTACTGCTTAATGCGCCAAATGATCAGCTTGAAAAAATTATTGCCATTCTACCCGGGATGAGGAGTCCAACTGTTTTACCTCTGGCTCAAAGCGGTTGGAGCAGTGTTCACAGTGTGTTGAGTGAAGATGAATTCTGGGATAGGATAGAAAGACTCAAAGATGCTGGTGCGGAGGGTATACTTGTTGTTCCAATAGAAAAAATGATCATCTAAATTATGCTTATGCAAATCATTAAGTATCCTGAAAAAGAAATGTGGAAGCAGCTTGTTTCCAGGCCTGAACTAGATAGCGGTGCGTTAATGACAATAGTGAGTAAAATCATTGCAGATATAAAAACAGATGGGGATACTGCACTTTTTGAATACATCAATAAATTTGATGGCGGATTAAATGGGGAACTGAGAATTACCAATGAAGAAATCCGGATTGGTGTAGGTGAATTGAGTTCTGAATTGAAAGAAGCTATTGACCTGGCATTCAGCAATATAACCAGATTTCATGCAAGTCAGGTTGATGATGTAAAAAAGATTGAAACCTCTCCGGGGGTAATTTGCTGGCGTCAGTCCATTGCCATTGAAAGAGTGGGTTTGTATATTCCTGGTGGCACTGCGCCTCTTTTTTCAACAGTGCTGATGTTGGGGATACCAGCTCAGCTTGCAGGATGTAAAGAAGTTGTTTTGTGTACGCCGGCGAACAAAAACGGTCAGGTAAATCCTGCTATTTTATATGCTGCTCAGAAAACAGGAATAAGTG
>CANHUF010000327.1 GCA_947463715.1 Sphingobacteriales bacterium | reverse complement strand
GATGGCTTCAGTTGTGTTGAGGTCAATTTCTGCAGCACCATATACAGCTTTCCACAAAGCTAGGTAAGACCTGTTACTTTTCAATTTTGCTAAAACTGATGCAGGGCTTGGATGATTCTGTTCTTTACCTGCAAGAAATGGTCCAAGTGCCTGTTCCGCCAGCGGACTACCTAGTCTTAATCCAGTAGCACGTCCATCCCAGAACAATCCACCTACAAATTCCTGTCCGTCGAAATTAAATACTGGAGATAGCGATGCATAGGCAGCCGATTGTGGTTTTCTTCTTCCAAAAGCGCCTATTGCGGCACCTTCGCCAATACCAGCTACCCATCCTCTTTTGAAACCTGATGCTGCTGCTGCACCACCAGTAGGGATATCACTGAATCCGGAGAAACCTACTTCAGGTGCATGACATGATGCACATGCTTGAACACCCATGGGCTCAGATAAGCGGGCATCAAAGAAAATTTGTTTGCCCAATTGCTGAATTGGTGTCAGGGTAGTTCTGGTTCTGGCCCTGACATTGTCGATTTGATCTTGTGGCTCCATTACATCTTTGGAACAGGATACCAATAAAAAGGAAAAAAAGATAGCAGACGTAAATTGCTGCACGCGACTGTGTAACATAAATTTTTAAGATTTAGTCAGAAAAAGGATTACAACAGTCTTTCTAAGGAATTGGAGGGATTGGGAAATGGCTTTTCGAGGAATTGGAGGTGAGAGCGTTATCAGATGCAAAGTTCTGATACTCAATAACGGGTATATGATTATTTTGTTCTATTTCTTTTTGATTCTGACATATTCATGACTGTTGTTAATGCAAAATCACTTATTATATTAAATATTTGAACAGATTAGTAGTTAGCTTTATTTGTCATATTCACATGTGTTGAATTTTATCGGTTGCATTTCAAGCTTAAAATTAAACTTGTTAATTATGTGCAGTCAAGGCATTAATAACATTTAAATATGCTGTTTTATTGGAGTTGATGGTTTTTGAAGCGTAAAAAGCCACCAGACATTCATGCGTAGTAACATTTTATACGCCAGAATTGGCAACAATATTCCTGCAAACAAAATCAGACTCGTAAGTAGCGGCACATCATCCATTTTAAAGTATTTCAATAAAATTATCCTTGTTCCTGCCATAGCTATGATTTGCATACAGTAAATGTGTATTGAATGATAACCAATAGTGGTTAGAAATTTCAGCTGTTTGAGTTTTGAGAGAATAAAAGAAATATTCATGGATAATGCACAGCCAACAAGGGCAACAATAAGATAAAAAAGGGGCATGTTGTGTTCTACATAGTAATTACTTTTCATCGCAATATTTATTGCTGTAAAATTGTATTGAATGAGAATAAATAACGGTACAAGCAACAGCAATATGAATGGTGATGCATAAGTATTGAAATTATTTTTGTTTTTTAACATGGCTGATACATTATCACCAATGGCAAAGAACAGATAGAACTGAAGAATGTCCATCACAAAACCCAGGTAAAGTCCTTCCGATCTGATGAGTGCCACCATTCCATACATAACCAGACCTATCATCAACTGTTTAGGTGAACTGATATTCATTTTTACTTTGAGTATAGCATAAAGCGCTCCAACAAAAAACAAGGCATTCAGATACCAGAACTGTCCTGTTTCTCTTGGATCAAAGATTAAAGACAGGTAGTCACTGGGTTTATAAGATACATTGGTCTGTCCATTCATCATAATTTGCAATGTCAGCTGAATCAGGCCCCAAATCATCATGGGATACAAAATTGTTTTTAGTCTTGATTTGTTGTACCCGTCTAACCCCTTTTTCTCTAAACTGCCGGAAAGAAATATCCCTGATGCAATAAAAAATAGCGGCATTCTGAATCCAAATAAAAAAACATTCATGTATTCTATCCATGGATATTCGTACATCCTGAGCCCTGAATTGTAAAGAGATTCAAAGGTGTGCCTGAATGATACGAGTATTATACTTATCCCACGGTCATAATCTACCCATTCATATCTTCCGGCCTGATGATCCATATTTGCTTTAGTGTCGTTCATGGCACCGAAAATCAGCAATCAGCTACACACGAATCATAATCTTCGTCATATAAAGGGATGATATAAAAAATCCCCCGCCAGAAGGCGGGGGATTGGTGTTCCCTCTTTTCTGAATTAAAAAACTATTGTGTTACGCCTGTATATCCATCATCTAGTGTTCTCATGAAAGCTACAATTGCTGCTTCCTGTGCTGCTGTGAGTCCGATTGCTCCTACACCATGGAAATCAAGTGTGAAGGGATATTCGGGTGCTCCCCAGGGTACTCCATTCCATCCTGCACCTGCCACATCTCTTGTATTGTAGAAGTGCATGACCTCTTCAAGAGACTGCATTGAACCATTGTGCATGAATCTTTGCATTTTTCCAACATTTCTGATTGTGGGAGTTTTGAATGCTCCCCAGTTTGCAGTTGCCAGATCTCTCCAGGCGGGATTATCAGAAGTAGCAAGGAATGCACCTAAGCCTCCATCTGGTACCGCATTTCCACCAGGATTTTTCGTATTGACAGGTACACCAATGTTGAAATACCTGAAGTTGGTAAATGGTTCACCAGGAGGTATTGGTGCGTTCCTGATTCCGGAGCTGGTATGGCAGTCATAACACTCTGCCTCATTGTTAAACAAACGCAGTCCTTCTGCTTCTTCAGGAGTCAACGTTGCTCTTCCTCCCAGAACGGCATCAAATTTTGAACTGAATTGGTTTACCTCTGAAGATGCTTCATAAGCGGCAATGGCAGTACCAACCCTGTCGTAGTTGAGTGATGTTTGAGCTGGTGTCAGGTTGCTGATGTCTGGTGTGCCAAATGCTGCTTGCCAGAGTGCAATGTAAGCGCGGTTGTTGCGAAGTTTAGCCAATACTGCTGCAGGACTGGGATGGTTTTGTTCTTTGTCGGCTAGAAATGGACCGAGCGCTTGTTCTGCTGAAGCAGATCCGAGTCTCAGACCAGTAGCTCTTCCATCCCAGAAATTACCACCCATGAATTCCTGTGTAGGAACAAGACCTTCTGCAATACCTTCAGCATCCGGTACAACAGTTACCAGTTGGAATACAGGACTCAAAGTTGCATATGCAGCTGATTGGGGCCTTCTGTTGCCGAATGCACCAATTTTAGCTCCTTCTCCGATTCCGGTGATCCAACCTCTTTTGAATCCTGATGCGGCAGCAGCTCCACCAGTTGGGATGTCGCCAAATCCGGAGAATCCAACCTGGGGGGCATGGCAGGAAGCGCATGATTGCACACCTACTGGTTCAGATAACCGTGTATCAAAGAAAATTTGCTTGCCTAACTGCTGAAGTGGTGTTAAGGTATTTCTTGTTCTTGCTCTTGCCGCATCTATTTCAATAGGGTCAATTGAATCCCTGCGACAGGATTCAGTAAATAAACCAAGTGATAGCAATACAGCCAAATGTTTTAACTTGAAACTGTGTAACATAATTTAATTTTTTTAAAATGTCAGAATTGTGCGTTACGACAGTTTTTCTTTCGGTATTGGAATGCAACGGATTTCAGGATGAATATTGGTATGACAGAATTCTGTGTGGTCTTGAACGGGATACTGGTAAGGTTCTCTTGGATAAATACAAAACTATATCCAGGTCTGCATCATTCCCAATTTCAGCCTGTTTATTTGAATTAAACTTCAGAATCAATATGATAAAAATAATTAATGGTCAGTTGTTATCGATAAATAAAACAATTAAAAACATATAAAAATATTTATATAT
>CANHUF010000326.1 GCA_947463715.1 Sphingobacteriales bacterium | reverse complement strand
TTCAAAGACTCCAGATGATCCTTAAAGCTTTCAACTTTTTCGCGGGTATCTGGCATCTTGTCCAAATACACTCGGACTCTGGCATTCACACTTGGGAGGGGCGAATACCGGAGACCAAACGCATGCTTGATGAACTGGTAATACAACAGAAAATATTTATTTTCCCGCCGATAATCATCGTAATGTCTGGTTTGGTGAATGTTCTGAGTAAACATTACTCTCACCTTCAACGTGTCATTGGCAATCAGGTCAAATAAAAGCTCAGAAAACTCCAGATACTTGTCTAGATAGTTGCTGGTTACGCGCTGCCACTTCAGCTCTCGCTCGAGGTTTAGCTCTTCCTTCTTGGCTTCCAGAGCTCGCACCGCAACTTCAAGATCAGTGGATCGAACAGGCAATCCGCCGTAGAAATTTCCATAGTAGTGTCCAGACGAGTCAGACTCATCACAATAAATTACATACTCCATATATAACTACTTCCGGAGTTGGCTGTATTTTCGGCGGCAAGAGCAAAATCGTATCCATTGCCTACCACTGGTTTACATGAAATCATACGAGCCTCTATCCCAGACATCGAAAAAAAACATGAATGAAATCATCGACGCTCTGAGAAAATTCCGCGACGAGCGTGACTGGAAGCAATTTCATAACCCCAAAGATCTGTCTATAGGTCTTAGCATAGAAGCCGCTGAACTGCTGGAAGCATTCCTTTGGAGGCAGCCCGAAGACGCCGATCCGCAGAAAATAAAGGAAGAGTTAGCAGATGTGTTTGCATTTGCCTTTCTGTTAGCTGATGCATGCGAACTGGATGTTAAGGACATTGTGCTGGCTAAAATCAAGCAGAACGAAGAAAAGTACCCGGTTGACAAGTCCAAGGGATCAGCCCGGAAATACAACGAATTATGAGCACGACTCACGACATTGAAGTCAGTCGTTATGCCTTCAGCGACAAACAGCTGCAGGAAATCCGTGCCAACGCATATGCGCAAAATTTCTGGCCGCTGGTTTATGTGCTGAGCGATGACACCCAACGCCTCGCTTACGTTGGCGAGACAGCCGATGCGGTGGCCCGCATGACGACCCACTTGAAACACGATGCAAAACGTCACCTGTCAGTGGTCCACCTGATCACCAGCATAAAATTCAACAAATCCGCCACGTTGGACATCGAGTCCAATCTGATCAAATACATGTCGGCCGACGGTCGATTCAAACTGATGAACGGCAATCTTGGGCTGGCTGACCACAACTACTACCAGAAGGATATCCTCTACGCCGACATCTTCCAGCAGCTGTGGGATCACCTGCGAGCGAACGGTGTTACACAGCACTCGCTGGATCATCTGGACAACTCTGATCTGTTCAAATACTCCCCTTATAAGGCGCTTTCTGCAGACCAGCGCCAGGGGCTGCTGGGCGTCATGCACTCATTGGTAAGCAATACCACCCGAACGTTGGTGGTTCAGGGTGGCGCGGGAACGGGTAAATCCGTGCTGGCGATATTCCTGTTCAAACTGCTGCAGTCCGATAGCGATGATTTTAACTTCCGGGAATTTTCCAGCGAAGAGGCTGAGATCAAAGAACTGCTGCAGCGTCTGCGTGCGAAATATGGTCAAAAGCCACGTATGGCATTGGTGGTGCCCATGGCGTCCTTTCGCGCCACCTTACAAAAGGCGTTTGCAAATATCTCAGGGTTGAGATCGAAAATGGTTATTGGTCCGGCGGAGCTGGCAAAACAGCACTACGACATCGTGTTAGTGGATGAGGCCCATCGACTACGCCGCAGGATAAACCTTGGTGCGTATTATGGTGCATTTGACAAAACCTCCATCGCCCTGGGTTTCGACCCGAAACAATGCAGCGAAGTGGACTGGGTTCTCAAGCAGTCCGACCGCGCCGTATTTTTTTACGACACCGATCAGTCCATAAAGCCATCAGATGCCGCCGCCGATGTTTTCTCGGCACTTAAAAACTCGCCTGATACAGAGGTTCAGCAGCTGGTCTCCCAGTTTCGTGTATTGGGCGGCAATCCCTATGTCAAATTTATCGAAGATCTGCTTAATGCCCGTTTGTCTGACTCGGTCAAGCACTCGTCAAAGGCATACGAATTTAAGTTGTTTGATAGTTTTGGAGAGTTCCAGAAAAAGATTCAGCAGAAAGAAAGTGAAGTAGGATTGGCCCGAATGATTGCTGGTTATTCCTGGCCATGGGTATCCAACAAAGAGCGCGGAAAGTTCGACATAGAAATCGAGAACATCAAACTGAAATGGAACAGCACCAGCTCGGACTGGATCAATGCGGCAGGGTCAGCGACAGAAGTGGGCTGCATCCACACCACGCAGGGATATGATCTAAACTATGCGGGCATCATCTTTGGGCGCGAGATCGGCTACGACAAGACACAGGGCGCAATCATCATCCGACCTGAATTGTATTTTGATCGCAACGGCAAACAGTCGATCACCGACCCGGAGCAACTGAAGCGTTACATTCTTAACATCTATAAAACCATTATGCTGCGCGGCATCCGCGGCACCTTTGTTTACGCATGCGACCCTGATTTCCGCGAGTATCTGGCAAAGCACATACAACTCGACATCTCTCGTCCAGACAATGTTGTCGAATTTTCGCCGGTCAAAATCCAGCCTTATGTCAATGCAGTGCCACTCTACGATCTTGTCGCCGCTGCTGGCAGCTTCAGCGAACAACAACAGGCAGAAATATACGACTGGATAGTTCTGCCTGCAGGCGAACGCGTCGATAAAAGCCTTTTCGCCTGTAAGGTGCAGGGGGAGTCCATGAACAGGATCATTCCGAATGGCGCCGTGTGTCTTTTTTGCTTTGATCGGGGCGGCAGCCGCAACGGAAAGCTCGTACTAGTTGAGCACGCAGATAACCTCGATGACGACAGCGGTTCGCACTATACCGTCAAGGAGTATGAAAGCATCAAATCCGAAAATGCCGATGGCTGGGCGCATGAGAAGATTTTGCTGAAACCACGATCAACCGACGCGTCATTTGAGACTATTGTTCTGAGTGAAGACGAAACCAGCCGATACCGGGTAGTGGGCGAGTTTCTGAGGGTGCTGGATTAGGCATGAGATGCGCTCTAACCCAAGTTACGCCGCCTTGGGTTGCCAGCCGTCCGGGGTTTCCATAAAACTGAGCTCGCGCTCCATGTCCCCCAGTTGATTGTCCAGCTCTACGAAGCGCTGCATCAAGTCTCGGAAAGTGCCATCTACTTCGCAATACTCGCGATAGAACTGACGAACCGCACCAGCCACCAGGGCCGGGATATCGCCTTTGCGCTCGTACAGGGAAATGGTTTGCTCATCCTTGTCCAGCAACCTGGCAAGCGCTTTTTGTGATAGATCCATCTCAACACGCAAAAACTTGAATGCCGCGGGCGACAGCGCCGCTGTGCTTTCACTCAACGCCAGCCCAATAACCCGGTGCAATCCGTCTACATTATGTATGGATATACCTTCACCATAAGGGGTCTCGCGAACTTCGAAACCGTTTTCCAACCAGACATTGTTTAGCCCACTTTCAATGTAGTGGTATCGGTTATCTTTCATGCCAGTATTTTTGTTAACGGCTGGGAATGCGACAGGCGTAGTCATACCCATAATTATTATGGGTTGGCAATCTTACAGTCAATTGATTTCTTTTGCACAATTATGTTGGCAGCGTGTCATAGGGGAGGATTGTGCTGATCCAGAAAGCGCCAAACTATGGCAACAACAGATGTAACATCATCACAAGTCAAACTCACACATGAGTT
>CANHUF010000325.1 GCA_947463715.1 Sphingobacteriales bacterium | reverse complement strand
CCTCTGTCCCAACCCCTCCAAGTGCCATAATTCTCTCTTTTGGCAGTAATGCCATATTGCTGATATTGAGCAATGGCCCAATCGCTGGCCTGCAGCATTTTGGTAGACCCCACCAGACGCGGACCCACTCCATCCATCAGCTCATGACTCATCCGTTTCAGTTGCGAGTTTTCAGTCGCCTCTTTGATGATGGCAGCTACAGTAGATTCTTGCTGTGCCTGCAGGGATAGATTACCCAAAGCAGCAGTAATGAAGAGCGATGCAAAGAGCAGTTTGAAACGCATGGTTATGATTTTTATGCTATAAAGTTATTGAACAATGGTGGAATGCATCATTTCCAGTTTCCAGGAATTTTTTTCTTTGACCAGCACCGCAGATTCTAGCCAGTGGATTTTCCTTTTACCTGAAGCTGTCTCAAAGTCAGCAAAGTTGTGGTATCCAACCCATGCCCTTTTTCCGGTTATCTGTGTTTCAAAAAATTCAAAACGGTTTTTTCTTGAGTATCCTGCAGGTTTTGGTTTAGACAGTTTGTTTTGAAGCGTATCCAAATTCCAGATCATACCTTGTTCCAGCAATAGAAAATCTACTGTAGAAGTTTGTTGGATGTATTTAAAATCACCCTCACTGAATGCTTTGAAAAATGTGTTGATGGTTTCCTGAACGGCTTTTACATTTTTATCTTGCGCATTAACAGTCAATCCCAAAAAACTTAATAGTAACAGGCATACAAATTTGACAACTCTGATATTCATAGTGCGAAGTTTGAACTAAAGGTATCAATAAAAGGCAAATTTTCATTTCACTCATGAAATGTAACAATAGTAAGGGTTTTGTTAAACTATACATGGACAAAGGGTTGATTGCTGATATTTTTCTCTTATGTCATAACTTGTTCGATTGAGTAGGAGAAGTAAAACTTTATAAAATGACAACAGTAATTTTAGCTTACATCATAGGAGGGATATTTTTGGGGATTGTAACAGGTTGGCTAATCGCTAAATCTAATTCTTCCAAATATGCGCAAGCAGCAACAACATTGTTGCTGCAGGATAAAAATGCAGCTATTGCTGAACTGCAGTCAGATTTGAAATTAAACAGACAAATCTTAGAACAAAAAAATAATCAGGTCGCAGAGCTTAAGGCAAGTAATCAAATGCTCCTTGAAAAATTGCAGACTCAGAAAACAGATATGGAAGAGATGGGTAAAAAATTTAATCAGGAATTTGAGAACATCGCCAATAAGATTCTTGAAACGAAAACAGAGAAGTTTACTGAGGTGAATCAGAAAAATCTGAAAAGCATTCTGGAGCCACTCGGACAAAATATTACAGCGTTCAAGACCAAGGTTGAGGAAGTCTATGATAAAGAATCAAAAGAAAGATTTTCGCTTGGTGAAAAGGTGAGGGAATTGGCAGCATTGAACAAGCTCATCAGCGAGGAAGCCCATAATCTGACAAGGGCCTTGAAAGGTGAAGCCAAAACTCAGGGAAACTGGGGGGAGATGATTCTGGAGAGTATTTTGGAGAAATCAGGACTCGTCAAAGGACGGGAGTATTTCATGGAGCACCAGTTGCTGGATGAAAATGGAAAACCGCTCAAGTCTGATGCAGAGGGAAAAAAGATGAGACCCGATGCAGTCATTAAGTATCCCGACAACAGATCAGTCATTATTGATTCCAAGGTTTCATTGAATGCGTTTACAAGATGCATCGCAGCAACAGATACCGATGAACAAAAGCGTGAGCTTGACGCACATGTTATTGCTTTAAAAAACCATATCCTCACATTGAGTAACAAAGGGTATGATGATTATAATAACGCATTGGATTTTGTGATGATGTTTGTGCCCAGTGAGCCAGCCTATATTGCAGCAATGCAGGGAGACCAGGATTTGTGGAATTTTGCTTACGAGAAACGAATACTCCTGTTGAGTCCCACCAACCTCATAACTTCTTTGAAGCTCATTGCTGATCTTTGGAAGCGGGAATACCAGAACCAACATGCCCAGGAAATTGCACGCAGAGGCGCTTTGTTGTATGATAAGTTTGTTGGTTTTGTAGAAAACCTGAATAAGGTTGGAATAAAAATTGAAGAGGCTGCTAATGCCTACAACAATGCCCATAGACAGCTCAGCAATGGAAGTGGCAACCTTATGCAGCAGGCGACCGAATTGAAGAATCTTGGTTTGAAAACCAAGAAAGAGTTGCCTAAAGAAAGTGTAATGTCAACACCAAACAAGTATTTGGTTGATCCCGGATTAAATGAGGATTAACTCTACTGACTGAAAACGATGATTTATTTTTCAGAATTTGTACTGAGCTCTGTAAAGTCCTGCGTCTGTATTGACAAATAGATAGTCGCCAATGATTTTAGGATGAATATAAGTTTTAACACCAGGGATTGAATTGAATTTGAAACTGATGGCCATATCTCTGCTCAGGTAGATTCCATTTTCCGCTGCAGTTATAATTAGAAGTTTGTCTGTTGTGGAGTAATCTGCAAAGTGTGCCATATTTCCTGCTATTGTACTACGAACTGCATATAAATCAATATTACTTTTTCTATTCGCAACACTGATAGTTCCCCAGCGATTAACTACCATAATGCTGTCCTGATATGATAAAATATAGTTCAGTGCATGACTTTTTGTTTCAATTGCTGTCCAGCTTTCACCTCCATCAACCGATTTTACTATCGCAGGAGCACCAATACCGCATGCATAAAGGGTATCATCTGTGACTTTGGTGATAGAGGTGAAGTCAACGCCTGTCATTTTCTGGCTCCAGGTTAGTGGGGTTATTCCAGCAGATTTATATAACCCTTTTACGTTATTTCCTGTTTGTGAGCCGATGATTTGTCCATTTGAAAGTGGAAGAATTGCTGCTGACCCTGTATTGAACCCAGTCGGTCCAGATTGTTTAAATGATAATCCTTTATCTGTGGAATGATACCAACCATTATTGGCAGCACTAATAATTAATTGATTGTTCTTTGGTGAGTAAGCTAAACCTCCGTAGACGCTTAAGTCTGCCGGCCAACCCAGTTTTAACCAGCTGGTACCCATATCTGTTGATTTAAGTACCTGATTTTGTTTGGTTAGAAATAATTCATTTCCCACAGCAATCAGGTTGATGGATAATCCATCATTGATTTTGGTCCAGTTGAGATTTTCAAGCTGAATAGTCTTTGACTGATTTTTTTCCTTACTGCAGCCATTCATGCATAATAACATTCCTGCTAATAACATCAGTTGAAAGAATAGCTTCATGTGATCTTATTTTTAAATTAATTTAGGATGATGGTTAACAACGGCTGGAACAAAAAAATCGAGCAAATTTTTATATGGCGTGATATCAAATATTCGATCTTCTGAATAAAAAACCAAACTTCAGTAATCATGAAAGCATAATTTCTGTCAGCTTTTTAAAAATCCCAACCAGATAATGATAATCAATGATATATAAATTAAACATATGTATTATATGAAATTCAGAAAATGATTTTTGCTTTCTTATTTAATAATTTTGAAGGTATGAGACCATCATTATTGTGGAAAACATTTCTTACACAAATTTTACTAATATTGTTCTGTTTGAGTACAAGTGCACAAACATTTCTGGAAACCATAGAGCAGAAATTTGAATCCAATCCACCTTATGGTACCATCCATTACAAATACCAGGCTGATACATTGGGCGACTTTCACTATCCATTTCAACCTGGAAACCTAAGGCATACCTATTTTTGGCACAAAGGGAAAATGTTGATACAACTGGATGGAACTGG
>CANHUF010000324.1 GCA_947463715.1 Sphingobacteriales bacterium | reverse complement strand
TGTATCAATTCAATATTGTGTTTGGAATATTGATTGCTTTTCTTTCCAATTATTTTTTACAAGGTATGGGTGGCATTAATGATTGGCGGTGGATGCTGGGTGTAATGGCTATCCCTTCCATTATTTATACTGTTATGGTGATGAGTGTTCCCGAAAGCCCACGTTGGCTCGTTACTAAAAAAAATAACCTTGCAAAAGCAAAAGAAACCTTACTGCTGATTGGTGTGGAAGATGCAGATGCAGAGATAGCGTCCATAATAAAAAACAATCAGCATGAATCACCCATAGGAAAAAAAGCTGTAGCTTTTTTTAGTAACAAACACAAAGTAATTATCTCGTTAGCTTTTTTAGTGGCATTTTTCAACCAGCTTTCTGGCATCAACTTCATTTTATATTATGCTCCCGAAATATTATCTAAAATTGGGTTAGGTGCAAAAGATTCTCTTCTAAATTCAATTGCCATAGGTGGTACCAATTTAGTTTTCACTTTTGTCGGTCTTTATTTGATAGATAGGCTCGGCAGGAAAAAATTACTCCTGATTGGGTCGCTTGGTTATATACTCAGCCTTGCTATGGTAGCTATATGTTTTGCAGTAAATGCAAGCCCGTCACTATTAATGTTTTTTTTATTGCTCTTTATTGCTGCACATGCAATAGGGCAGGGTGCAGTTATCTGGGTTTTTATTTCAGAAATATTTCCCAATAAAATCAGGGCCACCGGGCAATCTTTTGGTGCCAGTGTACATTGGGTATTTGCTGCCATCATTACACTGATAACACCTTTTTTCTTAGATGATAAAGATGGTGTTTTTAAAGATAATCCCTGGCCAATTTTTGCCTTTTTTTCAGGTATGATGGTACTGCAATTAATATGGGTACTTACTAAAATGCCCGAAACAAAAGGAATATCATTAGAGGAATTAGAACAACAATTAATAAAATAGTAAGCACAGTTTATGAATAAGCATCAGGTAGTTTGTTTTGGAGAAGTGCTTTGGGATATTCTTCCTACAGGCGCAGTGCCTGGTGGTGCACCCATGAATGTTGCTTACCATTTACAAAAACTAAATAAAAATCCGGCACTCATTACAAGGATTGGGTCTGATAAGAGAGGACAAGATTTGATGAATATATTTTCTCAACAGGATGTATGTACTGATTTTTTTCAGGTGGATAATGAATATGAAACAGGTAAAGTATATGCTAAGCCCAATCACCATAACGAAGTTGTTTATGACATAGTGATGCCTGTTGCGTGGGATTTTATCGGATGGGATGATGCGTTTAATGAATTAGTATCCGATGCAGAATTTTTTGTTTTTGGCAGCCTTGCTGCACGAAACAGAGTTTCGAAAGATACTTTATTCCAACTACTGGAAATAGCAAAAAACAAAGTGCTGGATATTAACCTCAGAGCTCCGCATTATAACAGGAAAATAGTTGAGCAGTTATTACAAAAAGCTGATTTTGTAAAAATGAATCTGGCCGAATTGGAATTAATAACCGGATGGTTTTCCAATCATACAAGTATTGAAGACAGGATGAAATCAATCCGGGAGAAATTTAAAATCTCTAATATGGTAGTTACCATGGGTGGCGATGGAGCCATACTGTTTATGAATGGGAATGTTATAAAACACAAGGGATTTAAAGTTGATGTTGTGGATACTGTTGGGAGTGGTGATTCATTTCTTGCCGGCTTGTTATCTCAATTATTGGATAATGCCGACAGCGAAGCTACCCTGGAATTTGCAAGTGGCCTCGGAGCTTTTAGTGCCACACAAAGAGGGGGGTGTCCTGAATATAATACAGAAGAAATAAAAGAACTTATTCAAAATAATAGTATTAAAGTATAATTCGTTAAACCTTATAAAGATTGCCATTACTAATTACTCAATTTTAAAAAACACGATTATGAGAAGATTATTTTTTCTAGTACTTCTTTTATTGCTGGGCTTTTTTTCGTTTGCACAGCAAAAAACAATTACCGGAACTGTTACCGGTAAAGTAGACAAAGCACCGCTTACTGGTGTTTCTGTTCAATCAAAAAACAAAACAGTGCAAACTGATGTAGCCGGAAAGTTCACCATTGATGTATCTCCGGGAGAAAACCTCATTTTCACTTATGTTGGTATGAAAACAGTTACTATTAAAGTTACTGGCAACAATGATAACTTAACTGTTGAAATGGAGGAAGACACAAAAGTGGGAGAAGAAGTGGTTGTTATAGGGTACAACTCTCAAAGGAAAAAAGATTTAACAGGCGCTGTAGCAGTAGTGGATTTAAATCCAGTAAAAAACAACACCTCAGGAAATACTATGCAGGCTTTGCAGGGCAGGGTAGCAGGTTTGTACATCGAAAGAGATGGAGGCTCGCCTAATGGGAATAACTCCAGAATATTAATCCGGGGCTCAAATACCCTCAATAATAACGATCCTTTATATGTTATAGATGGAATTCCAACAACAAGGCCTGAAGTATTTCAAAATCTTGACCCTGCTGTTATCTCATCTATACAGGTATTAAAGGATGCTTCTGCAGCATCTATTTATGGGGCAAGGGCTTCAAACGGCGTGATAATAGTAACCACTAAAAATGGCGGCAATACGGATGGTGAAGTTAATTTTCAATTTAATTCAAGTATTTCTTCACAAAGCGAAAAATCTGGTCGTTTTAAAATGCTAAATGCTATTGATCGGGGAAAAGCATTATGGCAGGCTTCTGTTAATGACAGACAAGACCCTGCTGCTGCCTATGGCGATATTTACGATTTTAGCTGGAACAATGATTTTAATAAACCTATTTTAAATAAGGTATCAGTTAAACCATTAGTTGGTGGGGACCCCAATACGCCGGCCGGTAATACAGACTGGCAGGATGTGATGTATAAAACAGGTTTAGTGTCAAATAATAGTCTAACAGCTTCAGTAGGCAACAAAAATTCTTCATTAGAAATCAACTTGGGTTATCTGAAAAATACAGGTATGCTCCGTTATACAGGTTATGAGCGGAAAAGTGCAAGTATTAACGCATTAACAAGGGCTTTTAACAACAAGGCATTATTTGGAGTTAATATGCGTGTTGCAAATTCAGACGAAACGCTTACTTCAAGAGATATTGGCGGAGCCTCAACTACTTCTTTGGCAGTGCTTTTGGCACCAACAATTCCGGTGTTTCAAAAAGATGGAGTAACCTACGCTGGTGCCTCGGGTGGGGGGTACTCAGACAGAAATAATCCATTACACATGCAGTATCTTTCCAGATGGGATAATGCAAACAGGCTTACCGCATTTGGGAGTGTATTTGTCGAAGTTCAGCCGATTAAAAATTTATTTTTAAAAACAACTTATGGGGCTGATTATGCAACTTTTTTGAATAAAACAATTCTACCAACTTTTTCAGAAGGGGCCTTTAACAGAACTACTAATAGTCTTACACTTGATCAAAATAGGTTTTTAAGTTCAACTTTTTCAAATACGGCAAGGTATAACTGGGATATAAGTTCAAATCATAAGTTAAAGTTTCTTGCAGGAACTGAATTCGTTAAAACGGACTTATCATTTCAAAATACTAGGCGTGAAGGATTTGCTCTTCAAACCGAAGATTACTTTACAATCAGTGCAGGTACGGGGCGTTTATCATCCCGCGGAGGCTCAACTGGCAACAGGTTATTTTCATTGTTTAGCCGTGCTGATTATAGTTTTGCAGATAAATACCTGGCTTCTGTTACTATCCGTCGGGATGGTTCATCCAGATTCGGTGCCAATAATCGGTATGGAATTTTCCCAGCCGCTTCTATA
>CANHUF010000323.1 GCA_947463715.1 Sphingobacteriales bacterium | reverse complement strand
CACAATTATTTGATTTTCAACGCTTTACAAAATTTAAGAAGCTTGACGTCAAAGAATTGTTTTTTTCACCTAAAAAAATGTTTTTTTCACATTGAGGTAAAACTGCAAAAGGATAAATTTGGGAAAAGAAGAAAAATTGAAATTTTTCAATATAACCTATACCCTTACATTATTTATTTACACTTGCTTATTAGTGTGGTTAGTATATGTAAACATAATTTATACAATCAGGTTTAAGAAAATTAACCTATTCCTTCCTTGCCTAATAATTTCTTTTGCTGAAATAGTTTTAATGTTCATGCTAACAGGAATACTTCAGAAACAGAATACTTTTAAAATAATTATGGAATACATACGCCCTAATTATCTTTTGATCGAATTGATAATAATTTTTATTTTCTATTTGAAGATCAATTTAAATACCAAGTTAAAAAATGCTATTTTATATCTAGTTATCTCAGTACTTGTAATTTTATTAACATTACTCTATTTGAGGATTACAAATTTTTATTTATCATTTGCAATATTCGAATTTTTATTAATAAATATAAATGCAATTACAATTTTTATTTCCAACATTAACAGCACAGAGAGATTGATTAGAAATGATAATCTGATTATCAACAATGGTTTGTTTTTATTCATAAATTTTACAATGCCGTTTTACCTGATTGAAAACTTCATACCCCCAAAATCATATATTATATACACTCTAGAGTTTATCAATACAATAGGGTATTGCATATTTTATTATACAATTCTTCTTTCAATGAAATGGCAAATCAAGAATTTACAACTATCCTAAATATACTTTTCTCATCGCTGGCTATCTTAAGCTTTGCTTTGATCATCGTAATTTTATCATTTATTTATGGTAAAAGAATAGTTGCAGCCAAAATAGAATTAGAAACTATAAAACTCAACCACGAAAAAGCATTACTTGCAACACAACTGGAAATTCAGGAAGAAACATTTTTAAAAATATCGAGAGAAATACATGATAATATCAGTCTTGGACTTACCCTGGCGAAACTTCAATTGAATACATTTCTGGATAAAAAGGATAACACAGAAATAAACTTGTATTCTACAATCGACCTGATTTCAAAGTCGCTGGTTGAGATGAATGACCTATCCAAATCACTTGACGGCGAACAAATGCTCATGTTCGGTCTGAATGAGGCCATTGAATCAGAAGTTGGGGTCATAGCCAGTACAGGCATTTATTCGATAGAATATGAATTGACCGGAGAAATTGTCTTTCTGAATCCTGACATAGAACTGATCTTACTCAGGATTATTCAGGAATCCTTAAATAACATTCTCAAGCACGCAAGGGCCAGAACCATAGTGGTAGAACTGATTTTTGAGGAAGAATTGCTCAGGATGAAAATATCAGATGATGGCAGAGGATTTGATCTGGAAGCAACTAAAGCAAGAAGAGGACTCCGGCGCATGGCTGGATTGAAAAATCTTGAAGACCGGGTTAAGTCAATTGCCGGGGAACTGGACATGTTCTCCATGCATGGTGTAGGTACAACAATCAACATAAAACTTCCAATCAATGAACGAACTAAAAGAAAAGTCCCTGATCAGGGTGGCCATAGCTGATGACCATGTGCTGCTAAGAAATGCACTTGCTGCGTTGATTAATAATTCCGGACAATGCAAAGTAATTTATGAAGTAAGCAATGGAAAAGAATTGCTGCAAAAAATCGGGGAAGATAATATTCCAGATATCATCATACTTGATTTAAATATGCCGGAAATGGACGGATATCTGACATCAGTCTACCTCCAGGAACACCACCCTGAGATCAAAATTCTAATGCTCACCATGTACGACTCGGAACTTATTCTGATACGACTCTTAAAAGCTGGAGTCAGAGGATTTATGAAGAAAGATGTACATCCTGCTGAAATGATATATGCCATTCAGTCTGTACATGAAAATGGATTTTATTATTCTGCACATACAAGCAGTAAACTGGCCGGCTTATTCCGGGATAATGACAATAATCCAACCCTTAATAAGATCATGATGTCTGAAACAGAAATTGAGTTTCTGAAACTTTGCTGCACAGAGATGACGTATAAAGAAATTGCATCTGAGATGAAAATAAATCCGAGGGCAATAGATGGTATCAGGGATACCTTGTTTACGCGATTAGATATCAAAAGTAGGGTTGGTTTGGCGATGTATGCGATAAAACATGGGGTTACAACTGTTTAATCAATCAGTTTATTCCGCATGCCATACATTACCAGTCCAGCTATGGTTTTTGCACCAACCTTTGTTTTCATATTCTGCCTGATGGTTTCTATGGTCCGGGGAGACAGAAAGACCTCCCTGGATATCTCTTCAGTAGTTTTATCCTGAGCAATGAGTTTTAAAATGCTGATTTCCTTTTCATTAAACTTTACAGGATTGGGATAAAACTGCCTTGTGGTTTTCTTTTGTTGCAATTTCATTAAAACTGCCTTGTTCAGCAGGTCGTTAAAATAGAAATCGTCGTTCATGCAGGTCAGGATGGCATTGTAAATTTCCTCCGGATCTGTGGTTTTGGTCAGGTAAGCATTGGCTCCCATTTCCATCATTTTGGAAATCATTTCCTGATCGTCATACATGGTTAAAACAATAATCCTAACCTCTTCATATTCTTTGCGCAGTAAAGAAATAGCATTGATTCCATCCATTTCAGGCATACGGATATCCATGAGTAAAACATCCGGCAGCTTGATTTTCATTTTATGGATAAGGTCTTTGCCATCTTCTGCTTCCCAGATTATTTTAAGGTATTCCTTTCCGGACAAGGCCATTTTAATCCCATCCCGGAAAATTTTATGGTCATCCGCAATTGCCACCTTTATCATTTCTATTCCCGCCATTTTGGTTTAAATTTTATACGCTTATCAGTTTTCAGTTGAATTGAAAGACTTTTTCAACAACATTAAACGTCAGAAATCAACATTTATGCTGAATTAATTCACAAAAAAGCTCAAAACCAGTCATAAATTTCATTCTTTTTCTGCGAAAACTCAACCAATTCCCAGTTCACTGCCCTTTTTTAACGCATCCGAATGTTTTTTTCTGGAAATCAATGGGAAAAACACGAAAACGGGTACCGTAAATTTACGCAAATCATATCGTACTTTTACCCTATATTTGTATGACAGACTTCACTATGATTAAACATAATGTAATGAAATTCAAACTATTATAAATTAATACCAATATGACAATATCGTATTTTTACGAACCCCTTTTTGTCATACCGACCAAAAAAACCATTTTTACAAAGCTTATCAATAAGTTATCCACAAAACCAATCCTATGCTGAAAAGTAAAATTGACATTAAAGAAAAAGTGCTGCTCGATGAAACAGTAGGTGAAGACATTGGATATGACCTCGGGGTAAGCATGGTTAAAGCATTTTACGACCAGACCGGAGAGGGAAATGCACAGTTCGTTGGTAAAAACATACTGAATAAGCTCCTTGAACAACCTGGATGCATTGGTATCAGCATTTACAATGCAATCAATGAAAAGGGCGAAAAGACTTTTGTGTTAGTAGGTTTGGACAAAGAAAACAATCCAATACTTGAAACATCGATTGTAACACCTGAAGGGTTACTGAATACCCAAAAGGGTATTGTAGCTGACAGATCAAAAGGTGAACATGGATGGTTTGCACTCTAAACCTTGCATCTAAAAAAAAATGAATATACCTTTGTTAAGAAATACTTAACATCATCATACCTTATTTATATTATTTCTCAATATTTTTTTGCTCGTTTCCATTAAT
>CANHUF010000322.1 GCA_947463715.1 Sphingobacteriales bacterium | reverse complement strand
AGGAAATATTCCGGTTACCCAAATTGGGATGATAAAAACTAACATAGAGGCAATGAAAACTGTTCCTCCCCAAATTGTAAAAAACGCACCAAGTATCTTTTTTGCCATAATTTATTTTGTTATCAACCAATCAATGGGTGTCAGGCCATGTTGCATCAGATAGTGATTAGCAGCAGAAAAATGTCTGCATCCGAAAAACCCTTTATCCGCTGAAAATGGGGAAGGGTGGGGTGCTTTTAAAACAAGATGTTTCTTTTCGTCTATGCAGCTGCCTTTTCCCCGAGCAAAGTTACCCCAAAGCAGGAAAACGAGGTTTTGTTTTTTTTCATTCAGCACACGAATAATAGCATCAGTGAATTGCTGCCAGCCAATTCCTGCATGACTGTTAGGTTGATTTGCACGAACTGTCAATGTAGCATTTAACAACAAAACACCTTGTTCAGCCCAGTGATGAAGATTGCCATTATCCCGTGGCATTTGAATACCTAAATCTGATTCAAGTTCCTTGTAAATGTTCACCAGCGATGGAGGCGGTTTGATTCCGTTCTGTACGGAAAAACTTAAACCGTGCGCCTGACCAGGACCATGATAGGGATCCTGACCGATTATAACAACTTTTACTTTTTCAAAATCAGTTGCATTAAAGGCATTAAATATATCAGACCCCTTTGGATAAACAACCTGATTGCTTTTTTTTTCAGACTTTAATAAGGCAACAATATCGCTGAAATATGCTTTATCGAATTCTGTTTGCAGTTTTTTTTTCCAGCCTGTTGCAATTTTTACATCCATATTAATTTTATACTTGGATGCAAGCTAAAAAAAATTATCTTTGCAACCCTTAGTTCTTCCGGTCCCGTAGCTCAGCTGGATAGAGCGGCAGCCTTCTAAGCTGTAGGTCATTGGTTCGAATCCAATCGGGATCACTCTTTAGTTCTCTATTTACTATTATTTTTTCTGCTATTCCTCTGTCCCACCTTTCTATTACTTCACTGTTCAACTATTCCACTATTCAACTATTCCACTATTCTCTATTTTTTTTATTCTCCATTCATTTCCCCGTCTTTTCCACTACACTTTTCCACATTTTCACTTGGTTTTCCACATTCAGTGTCATTTTTAAATAATTTTTGAAACGCTGCATCAAAATTATTTTTTTGTTTTAGCGGTTAACACTATTTTAACAACTTGAACGAAAGTTTTTTATTGAAAAATCATCACTAAATCGATTGTTTATGACCCAAAAAATGCAGATTTCAGGGGTTGTGAGACTGTTTAGCATCACAGTCTTACTTTCCCTCCTGACGGGTTTCGCTGTTGCACAGCGGACTATTTCAGGAAAAGTTACAGATGCTGAATCCAAAGCGCCATTGTCAGGTGTTTCTGTAGTTGTGAGTGGTACAACTAAAGGTACTGCCACTGACGCTCAGGGCACATTTAAATTAGACCTTGGCGCTAACCAGAAAACAATTGTTTTATCTTTCAATGGTTATGAAAGTAAAACAGTTGCAGTAGGTAATGCATCAGCGATTTCCGTTGAACTGGATGTTGACGTTAAGGCATTGCAGTCAGTAATTGTTACTGGCTACACATCTCAGCGTAAAAAAGACATCACTGGTGCGGTTGCTGTAGTTTCTGCAAAGGAACTTACTGCTACTCCAGCTGCCAGTGTTACCCAAATGCTTCAGGGTAAAGCTGCAGGTGTGGTTGTAGGAAATGACAACTCCCCAGGTGGTGGTACAATGGTGCGTATCCGCGGATTCGGTACTATTAATAACAACTCACCCCTCTATGTTATTGATGGTGTGCCTACACAGGGAACACTCAACAACATCAACCCTTATGACATCGAAAGCATGCAGGTGTTGAAGGATGCATCAGCGGCTTCTATATATGGCGCCCGCGCTGCAAACGGTGTTGTTATCATTACAACCAAAAAGGGTAAGTCAGGTGATCCCAAAATTACTTTCGATTATTACACTGGTATGCAGGCTCCTGGAAAGTTTCTTGATCTCCTCAATGCTGAAGAACTGGGTCAGTACCTCTTCAAGGCTGATGTTGGTGCAGGAAAATCTCCTTGGGTGGCTTCACCTTCTGCACAGTATCGTTTTGACCAGAACGGTGGTATAACCATGGCAGACTATATTTATCCAAATATTTTTGGGTCATTACCTGCCAACTTCACTTATACCAATGATATTACTGATCCTCAGTTGGGTGTTACCAAATATAACATCAACAAAGCCAATAAAGCAGGAACAGACTGGTATGATGCAATTTTTGATCCGGCTCCCATTTCCAACTATCAGATTGGAGCTTCAGGTGGTACAAATAAGGCTAAATATGCTTTCTCCGGAAACTATTTCAAACAGGATGGTATCTTGAGATTCACTGATTACGAGCGTTTCTCTGTAAGGGCAAACACTGAGTTTACTCAGGGTAAGTTTACCGTTGGACAAAACCTGACTGTATCTTATGATGAGAGAGTTGGTATTTCTAATAACAGTGAGAGTAACCCGATTTCACTCGCTTACCGTATCCACCCAATCATTCCAATCTTTGATATAACTGGCGGTCCAGCAGCATTAGGAGGAACCAACACTTCTCCATGGCTTGGATTTGGTGGTCCACGTGGTGTGAACCTTGGAAACGCTACCAATCCACTGGCTGAATTGTACAGGGCAAAAGATAACAAGACCATCACTACCAATATTTTTGGTAATGCATTCGGTGAATATGCTATTAACAAGAATCTGAAGGCAAGATCAAGTTTTGGTCTTGAATATACGAATGGTAACAGGGCTGAGTATTTCATGAGAAATATTGAAGCTTCTGAAGCAAGGAACACCAATACCCTTAACGTATTCAATAACTTCGGTTCTGCATGGACATGGTACAACACTTTGAACTACAACAAAACATTTGCTGAAGATCATGATGTGAATGTACTTGTTGGAACTGAGGCCGTATCTACTTATAGCTTCGGTTTCAGTGCCAGCCGTTCAAGTTTTGCATTTGATGACATCGACTACCGTTACCTGAATGCAGGTTCTGCCTCTGGTTTGAGTAATGGTGGATCTGGTGCAATCAGAACAAGGTTGTTCTCACAGTTTGCGAAAGTTAACTATGGTTACAAAAACCTGATTCTTGCAGACTTTACCATTCGTCGTGATGGTTCATCACGTTTCTCTGCAGCCAATCGTTATGGTGTATTCCCTGCAGCTTCTGTGGGTATGAGGTTGTCAGAACTGAAACCCATCAGCAACATCAGCTGGATCAGCGACCTCAAGGTTCGCGCAGGTTGGGGTAAGACTGGTAATCAGTTGATTCCTAACGTGTACAATGCATCTACGCTTTACACAGCTGATCCAAGTAACAATGGTTACGATATCAACGGTACAGGTACATCGATTGTTGGAGGATTTGACCTTACACAATTCGGTAACCCCAATGGTAAATGGGAAACATCAACTTCTCTGAACGTTGGTTTCGACGCGAGTTTGCTGAATAACAAATTGGAAGTTGTGTTTGACTGGTATACCCGTACAACTTCAGACATGCTTGCTCAGATAGCTGTAGCAAGAGCTCAAGGTGTGGCTACATTGCCATTCACCAACATTGGTGAAATGCGCAACCGTGGTGTTGACCTGAATATTAACTGGTCTGACAAAGCATTGAATGGCCAACTTCGTTATTCTATTGGTTTCAACATTAGCCATTATAGAAATGAAGTGTTGAAATTGAATAATGATCCTCTGGCTACCGTTTTCGGTTTCTCTACTCGTCTCCCATCAATTACTGCCACAAGAAGAGGTTATCCAATTGCCAGCTTCTT
>CANHUF010000321.1 GCA_947463715.1 Sphingobacteriales bacterium | reverse complement strand
TGCCTTGTCGCCCACTGGAACGCATAACTGGAAGGAATGTCAGAACAGGTTTTTCATCACACAGCTCATCAAGGTACCCGGGCTCGGTTCGGAGGCCACTGCCTTTGGTAATATCATGCATGATATACTTAAATTGATTGGTAAATCACCCGCTGTGCAACATGATTCAGTGTGGATCGAACAGACCATAAACCGGTTATTCAAAAGTTACTGGTTCCGTTTTTTTCCTGTACATCTTGATGCCTACCGCCGTTATGCATTGTGGCTACTGCCCCGCTATCTCGCTGTAAGTCCGTTACCTGAGCAACCAGGTTTTATTGAAAAATCATTTCAATATGTCAGTCCAACCGGAATGCGCATCAAGGGCATCCTGGACAGGGTGGAAGTAATGGATGGAACAGTGCGGATGACCGACTACAAAACCGGCAGAAGGAAAGACAGTCTGTATCCATTTCAGGACGAAGAAAATCCTGGTTCAGCTTACTGGCGGCAGGGCATGATTTATGCGGGCATCATGCAATCGGTTTATCCGGATGCCAGTACGTTTGAATTTGCTTTTCATTACCTGGAGGATGATAAACCTGTGGAAGTGCTGGATGTGAAGCCACATGACGGACTCAACAACTGGCTGCATGCCGTATGGACAGAAATCATGTCGCTCCGATTAAGAAAAAAATGCATTGATCCCGATTGTATTTACTGCAAGACCATGGCAGACTAAAGATGAAAGTGAAATTTTATTTCCATTTTCGGGATTTAAAAAATATTTCCAAAAAATAGTTGCGAAAATTTTTTTTGTTAGAATTCCTATCCTATCATTGTTTTGAACGAGCAATCATCTTCAATAACCACACGAGCATGACCTGATTGTATTTTTTCTGCACATAATTTTTTAACCGGCCTTCGGGCCAATACTAAAATTATGCGTATGAAGTACAATCCATTTCAATCAACAGATCGTTACAAAGTTACAGGCGAATTAGGTGCTGAGGTAAATCCACCGAGATTTTTGTACCATCTTGATTTTTCAGGAGGCAGGTACAGGAATGACTGCGATTATTTGAATTACAAGCGGTTGAATATCGCTAAAGAAGGACTGTTTGGCCAGGATATGGGCAACGGAGGCGTATGGGTAAATGTATATCAACCTAATCCGTACAGGTGGTTTCCGATTACCCTCGATTTGTGGGATTGCATGACTGGTAAATTTACGGCTGAAAGGCTTTTAGGCTACTATGATGTTTGGAGAATTGATACTACTAAAATTAAAAACAAGTGGTACATCGATCCAAATATGATGGAAGGCGAAGTCATGGATTTATCCAAGGTTTTGTATACCCCGGATACAGTTCCCGGCAAGGCATTGCAATTGTTCCATATGGAACTGGATCAGTACATATTACATGTATACGATGACAATAGACTGGCACCATTCGTGCCTGTCAAAAAAATCAATGACTATATCCGATATATACACAGGAGGAAGCGGATATATCTTGATCATAAAAATGCTGCATGAAAGAATAAGCAAAATCCAAGGGGCTATACTCAGTCCCTAATTAATCTCATTTAATTAATAAACGTAGTTGAGAGTTGAGAGATAAATCCAACTCTCAACTTAATTCTCTCAACAAGCCCATGCCCTTTGCATTTGAACTTGGCTCTGACTGTCCCAACCCTACTTTCCGCCCAGGAGCTCCTTAATGCCACCCAGGGAAGAGAGAACACCAGTGGCTTCATAAGGAATATAGACTGTTTTAGTCTGGTCTCCTTTTGTCATTTCCTTCAGTGCTTCCACATATTTGATTGCCACCATATAGTTAACCGGATCTGCTTTGGTTTGGGCTACTGCCTGAGAAATCATGCTGATGGATTGTGATTCGGCTTCGGCCATTTTCAGGATTGCAGAGGCTTCACCTTCTGCGCGGAGTATCCTCGCCTGGCGTTCACCTTCAGCGCGGTTTACTTCAGCAGCCTTGCGTCCTTCTGCTTCGAGAGTCAATTGCGCACGTGTACCCTCTGCTTCCAGAATCTTCGCGCGTTTATCGCGCTCAGCGCGCATCTGCTTCTCCATCGCATCGCGTATATCGTGCGGTGGATTGATATCCTGCAACTCTACACGGTTCACCTTTACACCCCATTTGTGTGTAGCATCATCCAGTACATTACGCAATTTGGAATTGATGATATCCCTTGAAGTAAGGGTTTCGTCAAGGTCCATCTCACCAATCACATTCCGCAGTGTTGTCTGTGTCAACTTTTCTATTGCATCGGGTAGGTTTGCAATTTCGTAAACGGCTTTGACGGGGTCTGTTATCTGAAAATAGAGGATAGCATTGATTTCGGTAACTACATTGTCTTTGGTAATCACACTCTGTTTCGGAAAGTCGTATACCGTTTCCCTTAAATCAATGCGGGTAACATTGATCTTCTGAATGACTGATTTTCCATTGGTCTCCTCTTTGAGGTAGCGCCACATGATCTTCCTTGGCTGATCGATTATAGGCCAGATAATATTGATGCCAGAATTGAGGGTGCGGTCATAGCGACCGAGCCTCTCGATAACCATGGTTTCAGATTGCTGAACAATGCGAAAGCCCATGACCACCAGTGCTATAACCAGTGCCAGCAGGGCGAGGAAGATAACTGTACCCATATTAAATTGGTTTGACGTGAAGAATGGTTGAATCAACGCGGGTTATTTCCACCTGAACTCCTGCTTCAAGCATAAGAGATTCACTGGAAACTGCTTTCCAGTCGTCACCGCCTACCTGCACCCTCCCCGTTCCGGTGCTTGCATCTATTCTTTCAGAAACACGACCCAGCTGACCAATCAGGGCATCGGTGTTGGTCAGGTGTCTTTTGGAGAAATGCTGAAGAAGGGGTCTTGCCCATACAAAGCTAACCAGGGTGAAAACGGCTGCCAAGAGGAGTTGAATTTCAAGCGTACTGCCAAACAGAGAAGCCAAGGCAGCACCCAGGGCACCTGCAGCCAGACTGATGAAGAAAAAGGTAGTGGTGAATACTTCGGTAATCAGCATCGCAATAGCAATGATGATCCAAATCTGCCAGTTCATAGGTGATGTATTTAGAATGTTAAGGTAGTGAAAATTACATTTCCTCGTGCCTGGCTGTTTAACCCCTGCTCCCCTCATACATCTCATACTCAAGTAGCCGGCAGTCGATTTTAGCGTTGAGGAACTCCATGCGTCTGCTTGGTTTTAGTCTCACAGACTTGGCAAGGTCCAGGTTACCTGTAAACACATAGGCTGTTTTACCCTTGCATCGCTTCTTGAAGAAATCTCCAATCCTGGCATAAGTTTCCTGCAATGCAGTCTCCTCACCCAGGCGCTCACCATATTCGGGATTGATCATGACCACACCTTCGCCATCCGGAACCTCCGTTTCTGCAAAATCACAGACCTGAAAATCAATTAACTCCTCCACACCTGCACGTGCCGCATTTACGCGGGCAATCTGCACAGCCTTTTCACTGATGTCTGATGCTATAATACGCAAGCCATTCGGCTCGTGCACTGCATTATGTAAAAGCTCCAGCTCTGCCTTATATACCTCTGGCTCATAACCAAGGATGTGCATGAATGCATAATTGTCTCGCAGCAATCCGGGCATGCGCCTGGAAGCAATCAAAGCAGCCTCAATGGCCAGTGTTCCCGATCCGCACATGGGATTGATAAATGTACTTTGCTTGTCCCACCGTGTTCTCAAAATAGTTGCTGCCGCCAGCGCCTCCAGCATGGGCGCAGTTCCTGGCAATTTGCGGTAACCATGGCGGGCTAGACTCTCGCCGGAAGTATCCAGAAAAAGCTCTGCCTGA
>CANHUF010000320.1 GCA_947463715.1 Sphingobacteriales bacterium | reverse complement strand
GGATTGGATAGCGATCAGACTGTTGCAGCCATCAAGGCTACGCAGAAGATGCTGAATTTGTTATAGTGGGCGTTGAGCTTGCCAGCTTTTGGCTGGTAAACCTGCCAAAGGCAGGAGAAATAAGTTGAAAGAGATAAGTTTAGAGAGATAAGTTGAGAGAATAAATAAAAGCAAAATGAATAAAAACATTCTCATTGTTCCTGGAGATGGAATCGGACAGGAAGTTACCGCAGTAGGTAAACTGGTATTGGACAAAATTGCAGCGCGCTTTGGTCATACATTTACCTATGATGAAGCCATGATCGGACATGTAGCCATCGAGGCAACCGGTTCACCGCTTCCTGATGAGACCCTTGCCAAAATGAAAGCATCAGATGCCGTACTTTTTGGCGCAGTTGGTCATCCCAAATATGACAATGATCCTACTGCCAAGGTGCGTCCTGAGCAGGGTCTGCTGAAAATGCGCAAGGAACTGGGCTTGTATGCCAACCTGCGTCCAATCAAATTATTTGATGAGTTACTCGATGCTTCAAGCATCAAGCCCGAAATTCTCCGTGGTGCAGATATCCTGTTTTTCAGGGAACTAACCGGTGATATTTATTTTGGAGAGAAGGGTCGTAAGGATGATGGAGATACTGCTTATGATGTTGCGCAATACAGCAGGTTTGAGGTTGAACGCATAGCGCGCAAGGCTTTTGATGCGGCCAGAACCCGCAGAAAAAAAGTATGTTCTGTAGACAAAGCTAATGTGATAGAAACAAGCAGGCTCTGGAGAGAAGTGGTACAGAAAGTGGCACTTGAATATCCGGATGTGGAAGTTGAACACCAGTTTGTGGATGCAACTGCAATGCTCCTGATCAAGGATCCGCGTCGTTTTGATGTGGTGGTAACTGCAAACCTGTTTGGTGATATCCTCACCGATGAGGCTTCTCAGATTGCAGGTTCCATGGGTATGCTGGCATCTGCCTCAATTGGTGATGGTACCGGAGTTTATGAACCCATCCACGGATCTGCACATGATATCACCGGTAAAGGTGTTGCCAATCCGCTCGCATCCATACTTTCAGCTGCGCTGCTGCTAGATATTTCCTTTGGATTGAAAGCAGAGTCAGAAGCCGTTATTGCAGCAGTAGATGCCGTTTTGAAAGCTGGCTGGAGAACAAGGGATATTGCAGACGCCAATACCCCAGCAGATAAAATACTGGGCACAGACGCCATGGGTAATGAAGTATTGAATAACCTCTGATAATCGTTTACCATGAAAAAAATAACCCTGATCATCGCCCTGATTATCCTGTCTTTACAGCAAACAGGATTTGCTCAAAAGACAAAAGTTGAAGTTGTTTCAGACAAGCATGATCCCATAATCCGTGTGATGATTGGGGGTAAGCATTTTACCAGTTTCTTCTTTCCCGATACCATTGCCAAGCCTGTATTGTATCCCATTCAGGCACCCAATGGAACCGTGATCACACGTGGGTTTCCTGTTACGCCCATTGCCGGTGAGCCTACGGACCATCCGCATCACCTTGGATTGTGGTTTAATTTCGGGGATGTGAACGGATTGGATTTCTGGAATAATTCCTTTGCCATTCCGGCTGATAAAAAGCATCTGTACGGAAATATCCGCATGGGAAAAATAACTGAAAACAAAAGTGGTGATCAGGGGAGATTGGGTTACGAAGCCATCTGGAATGACCACCTGAATAATACCCTGCTGGATGAAAAGACATCTTTTGTTTTCAGTGAAATCAATGGTGTTTGGGTTATTGACCGTACAACAACACTTATAGCCAGAACAAAGGTTGATTTTAAAGATAATAAAGAAGGAATGCTTGGATTAAGGATGGCACATGAGTTGCAGATTCCTGCATTGGAAACAAAAAAGTTTATCGACGCCAATGGTATCGAAACAGTCATTAAAGCCGTAACGGATACCATTGCCAATGGTAATTATATCAACAGCAATGGTCTTAAAGGTGATGATGTGTGGGGCAAGAAGGCTCCCTGGTGTATGATGCATGCCAAAATGAAAGCTGATACCATCAGCGTGCTCATACTTGATCACCCGAAAAACGAAGGCTATCCTACATTCTGGCATGCCAGGGGATATGGACTTTTCGCAGCCAATCCGATGGGTTCAAATGTTTTTGGCAAGCAAAATCCTGTATACCTGAGAACACTCCAGAAAGGAGAGTCAGTTACCTTCAGGTTCAGGGTTGCCATAGCTGCAGGAAAAACAAGGCTTTCAACACCTGCTATTCAATCAATTGAAAAGGGATTCGCGTCCCGGTAATAAAATACCTTTAGCTTTTGGCTGGTTCAAAAAGGTGAAAACCATAGGGTTCGATGATGAGGTATTCATTATCGTGACCAACTTTGAAAGACTGCTCAGTCCAATGATCAAACAACTGTAAGGCAAAGTCTCCATGTTCCTTAAAGGCATACCAGGTAAGGTATGCAGGCTTGTTGCTGAAATTGAATACGCAGTAAAGCTTCTGGTCTTCATAGGATCTCAGGTATCCGGCAACATGGATATTGTGTGGCGTAAGCCAGGACAGGTTTTTATGATCTGAAACTACTTTAAGTTTTTTCCGGAGGGAGATGAGTTTGCGTGTCGACTGAAAAACAGTATATTCAATTGATCCTGGCTCATGAATGCGTTTGTTTTTTTCCCAGCTGATGACCGGCCTGTGCATCCAGCGGTTATCATAACTTTTTCCAGGATCCTCCTGAAAGCTGTAGTCGTTGGTATACCCGAGTTCATCACCGTAAAAGATGATGGGTACTCCTCCCAAAAAGAATGAGTGTGCCTGCATGAGCAGGATCTTTTGAATGGATTGATTGATATCAGCTGCATTTCCATCCCACACTGCTTTTTCCAGTCCGCACAAAGACGCCAGCGAACCGCTGATTCGTGCATCACCTGTTTTGGGGTTGGATGAAAAGAGTGCTCCTCTGGCCGGACTATCCCATTGGCTACCAGAATACGAGAAGTATTCCTTCAGGAATTTACGGTGTTCATAGGGGTTCTTGCCCGTATGTTCAATCATGTAATCGTCATACCCCAATCCGATATCATCATGACAACGGGTGTAATTGATCCAGGTGGTACCATATGGTTTTTGCAGGATTTCGTGTTGTGCAGCCAACATAACGCGTGTATCACCTGAAGCCAGCATATCCCATTGCAGCGCCATGTGCGTGGCATTGTAGGCAAAGTCGCATTCCTTTGCTGTAAATGACCCTGTACCGAAATATTTCATAATCTCCCTGGGTGCAACTATCGCTTCTCCAAGCAGGGCCATGCCCGGAGCTGAAACTGCTACACATCGTTTGATCAGCCTTAAAAGTGTATGAGCCTGAGGCAGATTCTGACAACTGGTACCCAGCTGTTTCCAGATGAAGGCAGGTGCATCAATGCGCAATACATCAACACCCAGATTGGCATAAAACAGGATGTTGTCGAGCATTTCACGGAATACCACCGGATTGGTATAGTTCAGATCCCACTGGTAATGATGGAAGACCGTCATGACCCATTTGTTGCATTCAGGTATCCATGTAAAATTGCCAGGCGAGCTTTCGGGGAAAATATCTGGCATCTTCTCATCAAACTGATTGGGTAACCAGCGGTCGTCATGCATGTAAAAGTAATCCTGGTATTCCTTTTCACCTGACCTGGCTTTTTCAGCCCATTTATGTCTGTGGGAGGTATGGTTTAAAACGATGTCAAGCATGAGATACATGCCCTTTTCCTGCATCTGTTTCCTGAGGTAAATCAATTCTTCCAATGATCCAAAACGGGATTCCACCTTGCGAAAATCTGAAACCGCATAGCCT
>CANHUF010000319.1 GCA_947463715.1 Sphingobacteriales bacterium | reverse complement strand
GCAGATGCCATTCCGGAGATGATCATAGGTGTATCTGCTTCAACATGATCATGCAAACGGCTGATTTCGCGGTTAAGTACATCCAGAAAGAATGCTTTCCTGGATAAATCTCCGATTGACGCCGTAAACAGCTGGTTGACAGCCAGCACGCCATGCTCAGCTGCAATGGCTGCTATCGGTGCTTCCTCTACTATATTATAAACAGTCAGCCTCAAAGAAGTAGTTCCCCAGTCGCAACAAATTATTTTCTCCATCAGTGATGCATTGATTTTAACCAGTCCGACAAACCCTCCCTGATTTTTTTGGCAACCTTTTCGGGAGATTTTTTATGCATGATAAACCGTTCGTCAGCCGGATTGCTTAAAAAAGCCACTTCCACCAGGCAGTTGGGGTATTCAGTTGGACCACTCAGCGCAAAATTGAAACTGCCAACATTGCCAAATTCCTGGAGACCCAACTCTTTCATCCTGTTAAGGATAACCTGTGTAAGCGGTCTGAAGCCTATATGGCGGTAAAATGTGCTTGTTCCTTTTACGGTATCTACCGAAGAGGAGTTGAAATGGATGCTGAGCAGGATATCGGGCATGGTGTCCCGCAACATCATGATACGTTCTGGCATGGAAAGAGAAGTATCAGTTATCCTGGTCATGAATACCCTTTTAACACCGGCTCTTTTCAATTCTTTTTCCAGTGCCCTGGCATATTCAAGCGTAAGTACCTTTTCAGCCTTACCATATATATCACCGGCAGCACCGGTATTGGTACCGCCATGACCAGCATCAACTGCAACAAAAAGCTGCTTCAAATGCTTTGCCGGTGCATGTTTGATGCGGATATCGAGTTTTGATCCGGAGCTGTCGTAATGAACGGAATAGCCCCAGTGCATGCTGCTTTTCAAATCTATATAAACCCTGAGCATGCCATTTTCCATTTGTTCATACCAGGTATTGGCCACCTCTCTGAGTTGCCCTACCTGGGTTATCCAGTTGGTATTGCTGGTGATGCCAAACAGGTCAATGATCAGGCGATTGGGATTTACCTGCATGGTACCGCGGTAAGGCAGCCTCTCGGGCATGGTTACAACGATATGGTCGTAACGGTCATCCTGATAGGTTTTCCAATTGCCGCTCAGGTAATGTGATTTTACCTTGGTTACCGTATCGGGGGTCACACTGGTTTTTTGGATGAAGGCATGCAGTGAACTGGTGAGTTCAATAATATAATCAGTTCCGAGGCTGTCTATAACTTTAAGCAGGATGCCTGAATCAAGGTAGGTCATCTTGGCACCACCCAGCCTGTCATCACCCGGACCATATTCCATATAGGGCAGTGTCCCTTTAGTTCTTACAATTGACTGCGCGTGCGATCCCAAATATATAAAACAACAACAGCAAATGACCACAATCATATTCTTCATGAACACAAATTAGTTTTTTTACGAAAACATGTGCGTATTACTACGTAAAGACAAGAGCACTTTCACTGAATTTAAGCGGTTTTAACGATAAAATATAATAGTCTTAACAAGTTATCGTTTCTATACTGTACCCGTTTTTAATCCAATCCCTACGAAAACTAAAATCCAATTATCCAAATCCTACCCAACATGCCATCCAATGATTCTCAACTCAAGATCAGCGACATCAAGCTGATAGCCTTAAATGCAGTTTACCTGATTCCCTTTATTACAGCAAGTCTGGTTCAGAAATTCAGCAACCTTTCAGGTAATGCCCTGCTGGTGCTGAATACCGTAACCACTCTGGTTCAGGCACCACTCATGCTGGTGATACTGGTGAATTTTACAGACAGAAGGGGGTTCAATAAACTGATCGGACTAACCCTTACCTTACTGGCGGCATACAGTTCTGCAGCCATCGCGATGTATGGTGTTAGCGAAACAACACTGCTTAAGGTTATGCTTACAGGCGCTATTCCGGTTTTTCTGTTCGCCTCAAAATTATTCATTCACTTTGTAAAGCTCAGTGTTTATGAAAACAGGGATTCAACCAAAGCTTTCATGCTCAGTGGTATTGTATTCGCTTTTGGATCTTACATCGTTTTACTCTCCATGCATCTGATTGAACCGCTTAAGCATGCACACGACATCAGGTTGTTACTGGGGCTGGTTACACTCATCTCCACGCTGGTAATTTCAATAGGACTGGCACTATCAAAAATTGATGTGGTTGTTACAGTTCCCCAAAGCTATCCTGCACACAATGCCGGAATGCAACAATGGGAAAATTTTACGCTCACCAATACTCCTGATGTACTTAAAAAGGGAGTAACAGATATCAGTAAATACTACAAGCTGCAAAAGAGCAGCTGAATATAGCCCGGTACGGCACATGTTGGTTATTCAAGAAGTCGGTATACAATGTGTACCGGCTTTTGTTTTTAGAGTCCGTCTGCAATTCTCCTGCGGGCATCTTTCGTATTGAAAGGAGTCACTTTGGTGAACCGCTTGATTCCCAGCAACATCATGCGTTGTTCGTCTCCTGAAGCAAATGCATTGATGGCATCCCGGCCATTTTTTGCGATTCTGTCTGCAGCATCATACATATAAGTCCTTGTCATATCCAACTCTCTTGCAACACCTTCTTCACCTCTTAAGTTTGCAAGTTTAATGGTGCGCAGCAGTGCACTTTCTGCAAGGAAGATATCAATGGCCATATCGGCTATATGCATCAGGATTTCCTGTTCTGATTCTATTTTCATCATGAGCTTTTGCACTGCTGCACCTGCAACAAGAAATACTGCTTTCTTGAATTGCTGAATAGCTTTTAATTCTGCAGCAAAAAGCGATTCATCTGCTGCGCCGAAGTCAGGAATGCTCATCAGTTCCTTTTGAACAGCCATAGCCGGACCCATCATATCTATCCTGCCTTTCATGGCCCTCTTGAAAACCATATCTACCGTAACCAACCTGTTGATTTCATTGGTTCCTTCTAAAATCCTGTTGATGCGGCTGTCTCTGTAAGCCCTTGCAATATGAAATGCTTCGTTGTACCCATTAGCACCGTGAACCTGAACTCCCTCATCCACAACATAACCGATCAGTTCTGAACCGGCTACTTTGAGGATGGCACATTCAATGGCATACTCTTCCGAAGCGCCAAGCTGCGCTTCATGAAATGGATGTCCTTTTGCGAGCAGTTCTTTTTCTTTTTCATCTATCAGGCTGGCTGACCTGTAGAGCGCTGATTCCACTACCCAGATGCGCGTAGCCATTTCACCAAGCTTATGGCGGATGGCACCAAAATCTGCTATGGGTGTTTTAAGCAGTTCCCTTGACCTTGCGTATTTAACGCTGGTTTCGAGGTATTTTTTTGCTCCCCCCACATTCGAAGCGCAAAGTTTGAGTCTGCCTGTGTTGAGTATATTCAATGCGATGTGGTGGCCCTTGCCAATTTCACCCAATACATTTTCAACCGGCACTTTACAATCCTGGAAATACAAGGGTACTGTGGAAGTGCCCCTGAGGCCCATCTTGTGTTCTTCAGGTCCCTGCGAGAAACCCTCCATGCCTCTTTCCACGATAAAGGCTGTAAACTGACTGCCATCCACTTTGGCGAAGATGGTGAAAACATCTGCCATACCCCCATTGGTAACCCAGCATTTTTGTCCGTTCAGCAGGTAATGTTTCCCGTCGCTGCTCAGTACAGCGCTCGTCGTGATGCGCATTGTGTCACTGCCACTGTTGGCTTCTGTAAGTCCATACGCACCTTTCGATTCTCCGGAAATCAGGCTGGGGATGTATTTTTTTTGCTGAGCTTCTGTACCGAAGTATAGTATCGGCAATGTGCCCATGCCACTGTGTGTTGCTGTGGCAACGGAGAAGGAATGGCCTCCTCCCAGCGCTTC
>CANHUF010000318.1 GCA_947463715.1 Sphingobacteriales bacterium | reverse complement strand
GTCAGACAGATCTGTTCTGCCAGTTACTTTGGGATCCAGCTTACAGTCGGTAGCCAATGTGAACTGCGGATACACATTTTTAAGGTCTGTACCAAAGAGTACAGTAACGTTAATTGTCTGTGCCGTTGTATCAATCACGGGCACTGCAGCTCTCACGGTAACAAAGTCCGAACCAAGCAGTTCAAAATTACTTACAAAACATTCCTGACGCTCCGTGATAAGAAGCCCGTCTTCATCTACAGGAACATCCTTTGAACAGCTCACAGCAATTGCCGTAATGGATATGATGGCAATTAAAGTCTTATATATTCTTGTCATTAAATCTCTTTTTAGGGTTTTCAATTTTGCTTCATCCAAGTGATTATCTCCAGGGGATATTCTGAGTCAGCTTTGGATTCAGATCACGCTCTGTTGGTGGTATTCTGAATATATAATTTTGCTGATAAGTCCTGTCAATAGTATTTTGATAGTAGCGCTGTTGGTTAGCCCCCCATGTATCCTGCCTCCAAACTCCTGGTCCACCCGGGCCACCCCAAACTTTTTCAATAGCTCTCCACCTGCGGAGATCAAAACCACGTTGACCTTCAGCAACAAGTTCAATGATACGCTCTTGTTCAATAGCATTGAAAAAATCCTGCTTGCTGGCATACTTTGCCGGTGCCAGTGCAGGCAAAGCTCCCCTAGCCCTTACTCTGTTTACCAAAGCTACTGCATCAGCCAAAGGCCCGCTTACTTCATTTGAAGCTTCAGCATACATCAGGAAAACATCAGCCAGACGCATAACAGGATATGCATAATCCCCTTCTGAACGTCCAAGTCCTTCGTAATTCCTGACAAATTTTCTGAAAACATACCCTGAGTTAGAACCATCGGTATTGTAGGTTATGTATTTAGCCCCATTGAGTGTAATATTTGCAGCCCAGGTCTGATAAATGAATGGGGAGTATCCGGTAGACTTAAGGGCAGTCAGTCCAATACACTGCTCATAATCCCACATGATACTCGACTTCATCCGATAATCCCTGTTTGCATAAGTGTTGGGATTCACTGCAGAATTCAAAGTTGTTCTTGCTGCAGGATTTGTTGTAGGATTTAACTGTACCATCTTTGGAGCAAAATCACCGGTCGTAGTCAACTGATAGCGGTCTGCTATCTCATACCGTGGAGCAGCCCAGCATTGTGAACCTTCTACTGTTCTTCCGGAGAAATCCCTCATTAACTCTTCACCCTGTGATGGGTTTGTGGGTGTACCACTATGTGTAAACACCATAATCATTTCAGGGTTTCCATTGGCTTTTGGCGTAAACAACTCGTAATAGTTAGGAAGAATGTCTGCTTTTCCCAGAGCATCTATTTGGCCAGGATCACCGTTTTTATAGAGTGTAAGTCCAAAGTCATTGATTACAGATTTGAAATCATTGGCAGCAGCAGTGAATGCAGCATTTGCTTCACTTGCGTTCTGCTGGAAGCCTTCCAGTTCAGGCCAGCCATTCTTTTTCCAGCTTCCCCAGTAAAGATTAAGCTTACCCCTGAAAGCAAGTGCAGCAGGCTTGGCAGCTCTTCCCAATCCGGCAGATTTAGCTGGCAACTTTGCCACGGCATAATCAAAATCTGCCATAATTGAATCCTTTACTTGTTGTATAGGCATTCTGGATACTTCTTTAACTTCGCTGTTATCGTAGATGATTTTGCTGATATAAGGAACATCACCCCACATGGAGATAAGTCTAAAGTAAGTCATGCCCCTCAAAAGCCTGGCCTCTCCCAAGATTGTTTCAAGATTGGTTAAAGTTGGACCGGTAGCTGTTGGCAACATTTTCAGGGTGATATTTTCTATCACATAGTTAGCTCTTGTTACAGAACCATACAGATACCTGAAATATTTATCAAAGCTTCCACCATAACCTGAAGGATCGTAGTTAGCTCCCTGATAGGCATCACCGCGGAGGATGCTACCACTTGTAGCACTTGTACCCCGGACCCTTGTATACTCGCCATGTCCTTCGAAATAGTAATCACGGTCAAAAACAGCTCTTGCCGCAGCGTAAGAAGACATCAATGCGATAGTTGCATCTGCTTCCGTTTTCCAGAAAACTTCGGAAGCCAGTTCACCTGTTGGTACCCTGTCAAGCAACTCTTTCTTACAGGAAGACAAGCCAAGTACCCATAACGCAAGGAGGATACAGCCAAATCTTTTTATATTATTCATCATTGTTTTCATTGTTGCAAATTTTAGAAGCTAAGGTTTACGGCAATTGAATAAGACTTGTTGATGGGATATACATTGTTATCGTCTCCCTGCTTTTCAGGATCTAAACCACGAAATGCTGTAAGTGTACCAATGTTTTCTGCAGTTCCAACTATCCTCAAATTTGTTACACCTAATCTGGCAAGAGCTTTACCTGGAATTGTGTAACCAAGTTGAATATTTTTTGCACGCAGATAGCTCATGTCATCAAGCCAGAAATTAGTATTCTGACGGTTGTTACCGCTTCCTCCAAGTCTTGGCCAGAGACCAGCCCTGTTGTCCCAAGACCAGGGATTATTGAGGTGATCCCATGAAGCTGCATAACGCGCATTGTTGAAGTTGGTATTGTTGTAGATATTAAGCCAGTAATCCTTTCTTCCTGAAGCTCCTTGCACAAAAACAGTAAAATCGAAGCCTTTGTAAGCCACAAATGCATTTAATGCAAAAGTTGTAGTTGGGCGCTCCTGCTGGATTTGGGGATATGCCTTGCGGTCATCTGCTGTGATCCGGCCATCACCGTTAAGGTCCTTCAGGAGGATATCACCGGGAGCAGCTCCTTGTGGCGTGGTATTATAAATCTGAGACCAGCTCTGAGCTATACCCATGTCTTCATAACTGTATAAAAACTGATAGGGCATATTCAGGAAAACATTTCCACGCAGGAGCTGCTGATTCCATTTTTCCAGATTTGTTCTGTTATAAGAAGCGTTAAAATTCAATCCGTACTGAACCTTACCAATCCTGTCTTTCCAAGAAAGGTCTATTTCCATACCACGGTTACGGAGATTGCCTATATTGGTGCGGGGAGGCGGATTGTAAGCACCTGTGAGGAAAATGGAAAATTCAGAAGGACGATTCATACCCGTTGTAAGCCTGTCATAATAGTCAATGGCAGCCGTAAGTCTGTTGCGCATAAAAGCAAGATCCAGTCCAAGGTTGAGCACTGAAGTTGTTTCCCAGGAAAGGAAACGGTTGATCATTTTACTGTTGGCGAAACCACGCTGTACAGAAGTTCCAACAACATAGTTGATATTGCTCAATGTCTCTTGTTGTTCAAATCTTCCTACACCGCTGTTGTTACCAAGGCTCCCGTAAGATGCCCTGAACTTACCGCTTGTCAGGAACCTGTCAGTCACTTTTTGGACAAACTCTTCTTCTGTAAATTTCCAACCCACTGCTACTGATGGGAAAACGCCAAATCTGCTACCAGGCAGGAACTTGGAAGAACCATCAACACGCACGTTGGCTTCAAAAAGGTACTTATTGAATCCTGTATAATTGAACCTTCCAATATAGGAGCGAAGGCCTTCTGTAGTAGAGTTGCCGCTGGTAGATTGGATATCTGTGAGGGCAGCATTGATCTCTGTAAGGGAAGGGTGAAGCCTGTCGTTCCTGGAACTACCCTGACTGCGGTCGTACCAGAATTCCTCATTATAAACTGCCATTGCAGCTATGTCATGCTCTGTTCCGAAACGCTTGTTATAATTCAAACGGGCATTGAAAAGTGTTTTGTAACCGGTAGATGTGCTGTTGGAGATACCTGCGTTTTGACCTACATACACCCTGCTTCCGAATGACTCATTCTGGAAGTTATAGGCTTGGTTGGGCGTGTTGGCAGC
>CANHUF010000317.1 GCA_947463715.1 Sphingobacteriales bacterium | reverse complement strand
GGCAAGCTCAACTTTCATCTAAATTATCTTGCCTAAGGGTAGGTCCAAAGGGACAAAGGAACTGAGTAAAGTAAAAAAGGCTTGAAATGTAGAAATTAAATTAATCAATTTATATTCTTCCCCTACTTCTAAGTTTATCCATTTACTTTTCTAATTGCAGGCTGACTCAGATTGGTTAGGTTTTAGGAAAATGTCATTTAGGATACGGAATAATTTTAAAATTAAGAAAGCGTGAATAAATAAAATAATTTCATCTCAAACGTCAGGACAAACTAAAAAATGTAATTTTAAAACGGACAACATAAAATTTAGCATGAGAAAAGCCTTGGAAGCACTTATTCAATTTAGAGATGAAAGAAATTGGAAGCAATTTCATAATTCAAAGGATTTGGCAATTGCAATACAAATTGAAGCTTCAGAACTTGTTGAAGAATTTCTCTGGAAATCAAGTGAAGAAGGAGATGTTCAAAAAATCAAAGAGGAACTTGCTGATGTAATATCCTATTGTCTTCTTTTTGCCAATAATTATGGATTTGATATTGAAAATATTGTTCTTGAAAAGATTGAGAAAAATAGGAAAAGATATCCCGTGGAAAAATCAAAAGATAGCGCAAAGAAATATACTGATCTATGAGCTCTAATTTCCAATTTCAAGTCCAGCATCATCTTTTTGATAAGAACATTAGCGATAAAATCAAGCGGGATCAATTTGTAGAAGGTTTATGGCCTCTTGTATACATAATCAGTGATGATCGAACTCATGAAGCGTATGTAGGAGAAACAACAGATGCGGTTTCAAGAATGGGCATTCATTTAAACACAGATTCCAAAAAAAGACTTTCAATGGTTCATTTAGTTACCAGTGAAATGTTTAATAAGTCTGCAACACTTGATATAGAGTCAAATCTGATTAGATATATGTCGGGAGATGGAAAATATAAATTATTAAATGCAAATATCGGTATTGCAAACCATACATACTATCAAAAAAGTGAAGTATACTGGAGTTTGTTTAAAAATCTTTGGAATCGATTACAAAAGGAAGGAATCGCTCAAAATCCAATTGATTGGATTGATAATTCAGATTTATTTAAATATTCTCCTTATAAGTCTCTAAGTCATGAACAAATACACGGTATAGTGTCAATTCTCAATGCTTTGTTGTTAAGAGAAAGTGCAAATGTAATAGTTGAAGGTGGTGCAGGAACTGGAAAATCAATTATGGCTGTATTCCTTTTCAAATTATTAGTAACACCAAAGGAAGAGCTTGAGTTTAAAGATTTTGGAACTTATGATGAGGTATTGTATGATCTGGCAATTAAACTGAAAGTTAGGTTACCTAATCCCAAAATTGCACTGGTTGTTCCAATGAAATCTTTTAGAACAACTCTTCAAAAGGTTTTTAAGCAGATAAAGGGCTTAAAATCTAGTATGGTTATAGGACCATCCGAGGTTGTTAAAGATTACTATGATTTAATTGTTGTTGACGAATCTCACAGATTAAGGCAAAGAAAAAATTTAGGTACATATTTTGGTTCATTTGATAATATCAATAAGCGAATGGGCCTATCGAAGACATCAGGTAATGAGTTGGATTGGATTCAGCAGCAAGCAAAATTAAAAGTTTATTTTTTCGACAGTAATCAAACCATAAAACCATCAGATGTAAATTATAATTCATTTGAAAAAGTCATTAACCAAAAAGATTCAGTAAAAGTTTTATTAAAGTCACAATTCAGGGTAAAGGCTGGAACAGGTTATATTGAGTATCTTAATTCAATTTTTAACTCTCAAATTACAGTAACCAATAATATACCTAAATTCAAGAATTACGAATTTCTCCTTTTTGATTCATTTGCTCAGATGAAAAAAGTATTGGATAAAAAGGAAAATGAATTTGGACTGTGTAGAATGATAGCTGGTTATTCATGGCCGTGGAGATCAAATAACGATTCTTCTATTTATGATATTGAAATAGAAGGTATAAAAATGAAGTGGAATTCAGTTTCGGAAGATTGGGTAAATTCATTTAATGCTCCATTTGAAGTGGGATGTATTCATACCACACAAGGATATGATTTAAATTATGCAGGAATAATTTTCGGAAACGAAATCACCTATGATTTCACATTAAACAAGATTGTTATCCGACCGGAAAAATATTATGATAAGAATGGAAAAAATTCTATTAATAATCCAGCAGAATTAGAGAATTATATTTTGAATATATATAGAACTATAATGTTGAGGGGCATAAGAGGTACTTTTGTTTATGTTTGTGATGATAACTTAAGAAAATATTTAAAAAGATATATTCAATCATTTGGCGAATACGATCAAAATAAATTTATTTCTATAGCTGCAGAAGATTAGTAATGACTTTTTTCCTACTTGGTTTCGGCTAATTTAAAGTTTACAAGGTAAACCATGAATAACTGGTTGGTTATGCAATGTACATATTGCAGATTCAGTCATGATACTTTCTCAGACCGTGCTGATCTGTTTTTCCGGGTTTTGTGTTTTTGACAACTGGGTTCGTATATTTGACTGCAAGGCCTTTCGCCTTTTTTACAACCATGATGGGAAATAATTGAAAACATTCCTCGCAATTAATAAATACGGATACCTGTGGACTTGAAGTTGTGTAATTACTAAATTCCTGGCATAATCTTACCTGAATTTTGCAGCCAATTTTTCAATAATATCAATGGATTTTGAATATTTCTGTGCAAGTTCTGCATTGGATAGGACCCCTTTTTCCAAATCATCAATCAAATTTAGGGTGAGGTCAAAACCTTCTTCAATACCTTCAAAACGACCTTCAGCCCGACCTTCTTCACGACCTTCTTCAATGCCTTCAACACGACCTTCATCATACCCCTTATCAAAACTTTCAATACGTGTTTGGTTGATGTCTGCCACAGCAAAGAGGTGGTTGTCGTAGGCAATTTGTTGCTCTATGGAGAAGTTAGACCGGTCTAAAATTTCCACGGCTTTCATCAGATTGGGGTAAACAGAAAGGTCGAATTTTTGCATGGTGATGAGTTTTTCAGGTTCGGCTAAAAATGTCAACCAGCGATCCACTGGATTTTCCATGTTAAAATTATCCATTTTTCTTCTTTTGATCTTTTTAAATTTAGCATAATTCCCCTCCTGCCATGAGCGAAGCGAATGGATAGGAGGGGTGGATCCAGACCGAGCAAAGCGAGAGTCTGGAGACGGGGTGGTTGTAATTTAAATAATCCAATTTTTGTGTTTTCCACCACCCCGTCACCTGCCTTCGGCAGTCAAGCTCATTCGCCTGCACCTCTGGTGCAGACTCATTCGTGCCACCCCTCCTGGCCAGGAGGGGATTTTTTTGACTCGTCTTAAAAAAAGTTTAAAGGTTTAATGATTAAGCCTGGCATTGGTTTACAGTTTTTGACAAGCCTTCTTTCAAATAGGTCATGTCAACAACTGGCTGGGGCGGACTGACAAACAGATTAATGAATTCTATGGTAATCTCTTTTTCTTGTCCGAATATCCGCTTGAAGACAATGTCTGCCGTGGGTTTGAGTAGGTCTCTTTTCATCTCACAAAGTTGCACAGACTGTTATTTGTGAAAAGGTGAAAAACACGGGATTGTGGGAGAAAAAAACAGCTAGGCACGAGTTTACCTACCTCTGGTAGGCTTGCCAGCCGCAGGCTGGGCACAATATGTATAGTTGAGAGAGATTAATTTAGCTTGCCAACGCGGGGTTAGAAATTTTCCAAACTCTCAACTCAAAACTCTCAACTTACCTGTATCACAACAAAGCCAGTTGGAAATAAAATTTCAATCGTCATAAGTTAACTTTGTTCATAACCACTCCCCATGCGGAAACTGATTTATTT
>CANHUF010000316.1 GCA_947463715.1 Sphingobacteriales bacterium | reverse complement strand
TCTTTCATTTAAAACCTTTTTACTAACCTGAATGAAGGCACCATATTTCAGAAAATCAACATTGTTGTAACTGCTGATGCTTTGGCTTGGTTGTATGATGTTTCCGGCATTGTCAACAACGGCTTTCCTGAGCAAACTGTAAAATGAATTGTTGAAGTCAACATACTGTGCACTTGCACCATAACTGAGTTTAAGGCCATTGCGTGTTGTAGTAGCATCGAACCTGAGTTTGTTTTCTGTCTCCCTGCTGTCTGTCAGTAGGGTTCTCGTTGCATCACTTGGATTATCGTTGTCTTCAAATTTATCAGCCTGATTGTTCAGGGTATTTCTGCTCAATGCCAGATTCCAATATCCCGTTTTTGTAAGGTGTTTCAGGCTCGTTCCAATGGTATAGTTCCATTGGTTGATGAGCGGGTTTGAGTTTAAAACATAAAGTTTCTCCGGACTTGCTTCTTTTGGAACACCAAATTTAAATTCATCAATTGCACCAATTCCTATAAAGCTGAGGCTTGTCTTGTCGTTTATGCGCGTATTGGTTTTAAATTGATAGTCCCAGTAATTGGGTCTGATAGGGAGGTCAATAGCCTCAAAAAGCAGTTGCAGGTAGCTTCTCCTAATTGAAGCGAGGTAGGTTGTTTTTTTTGTCAGCGGACCATCCAGCGTTATGGCCAGTTCTGTGGCACTCATGATGATATTGCCTTGTGTCTTGTAATTATTCCCTGTTTTTTGTTTGAACTGCAACACTGAACTCAGGGTATTATCGTAGCGTGCATCGAAGGCGCTTGTACTCACCTTTACTTCCTCTATGAAATTGGCATTCAAGATACCCTGTGGACCGCCACCGCTTCCCTGTGTACCAAAATGATTTAGAACGGGTATTTCTATGCCATCGAGGTAATACACATTTTCACTGGGAGCGCCGCCACGGATGATGATGTCATTCCTGAAACCACCACCGCCAATACCTCCGCCAACTCCAGGTAGTGATTGAATTACCTTACTGATATCGAAGTTACCACCCGGATTTCTTTTGATTTCCTCCGTAGTCATTCTTTGAATGCTCAGGGGAGATTCAAGGCTAGTTGCCCTTGCAGAATTTCTTCTGTTCACCACTACAATTTCATCCAGTTTTTTAATGTCGTTTTCAAGTTCGATATTGAGCGTCGTCTCATTTCCTGAGGTCAAAACAACATTGAAAAGTGTCTTCGATGCCATATTTAAACCGGAGAAAGTGATGTTATAGCTACCAGGCTCTGCGGAAATGCGGAATGAACCGCTTGCGTCTGATGTTGTGCCTTTTCCGGAAGGAGTGATTACTACAGAAATTCCGGACAAAGGTTTTTGGGTATTTTTATCGAGTATGGGTCCGCTGATTCTTGCCTGAGGTATGATCTGGGCATTGGTGACAATAAACGTGGTAAAAGTTAGTAATAAAGCGGTAAATGATTTTTTTAACATAGATGGGAACTTGTAACATAACAAAACCATCTTATTGAAAGATGGTTCAGTTTTGTTGAAGAAATATTGAAAATAACGCAATCAGATATGTACAAAAAGGTCTTCCTTTTTTCGTCTTACTTTTTTTGCAGTTGCCAGAAAATCGTTTGCCTCATCCCGGTAGCCAAGCGCAAGAATACAGGATGCAGTCATACCTTTTTCTTCCAGGCCAAGTATTTCATTTACACCAGCAGGATTAAATCCTTCCATGGGTGTGGCGTCAACAGCGCTTAAAGCGGCTGCTGCCATTCCGAACCCGAGCGCAATATAGGTTTGTTTCGCTGCCCATATTTCCAAATCTAAGGGTGTTGAATTATTGATTTTTCCTTTGATGTTGGCGGCAAATCCATCCAGGGATTCAAGCGGTACGTTGCGTGTTTCCGCGATTTCTTTCATGTAACTGTCAACCTGTTCTGTGTTGAAGTTTTTCCATGCAGCGAAAACAATCACTGCTGAGGATGCTGTAATCTGAGACTGGTTGTAACAATGGGGAAGCAGTTTTTCTCTTGTCTCCTTGTCTTTAATTACGAGGATGGTGTAGGGTGTGAAGCCCAGTGAGCTCGGACTCAGTCTGATAGCCTCCAGAATATCATTCAGCTTTTCCTCCGGAATTTCCTGCCCGTTCATTTTCTTGGTAGCATAACGCCATTCAAAAGCTTCTAGAAAGTTGTTGTTCATGTCTTATATCAATGTTTAAACATCAAAATTACAAAATTTTAAATCATTTTCCAAATTCATTCCCTAAATGTGTTGCCGGAAGAGATTTTATCTATCTTAGAGAGATATAACATAAATCCTTATGATTCGTTCAGCACAATTTTTTTGGGGTAAGCTGTTTATGATGCTCTTGATGGTTTCAAGCCTGCGGGTGGATGCACAGGAGCGGGTACCCATCGGGAGTCAGTCTGGTATTAATCTGTTCTATCAGTTGTCAAAAATAGAAGAGTCTGATAAGCGCGATAGGTATAAGCTCGTTGTAACTGCTGAGAATGTTAATCCGCATGATGTCTATTATACTATCGCTATGAAAAAACAACCGGACGGACAGTTTCGCCTCAACAGTTATGACAATTTTGCTTTAGCAGAAGTATATGCAAAAAATGCAACAGGACTTATGGGTGTATTGAATGATGCTGCTAAGATAACCGGGGAACAAACCAAAGCAGTAACAAAAACCAACGAAGTGCTTTTCAAGTTGGCAAAGGGGCAGGTGCTTACAGGAGAAGTGAGATTTGCGGTAAAGCCCGGACAAAAACCCGAACTGGTTTCCAAGTTCAACAGGCCGGTAAAAAAAATTGAAGAATATGATATGACAGCCAGTGGTGAACCGCTTACTGGTTCATGGATCAGCAATTGTGGAAACGTATCCATGACATTAAAGCCTGGTAAGAACGACAAAGGTCAGGATGTGATTTATCAAACTGTTAATGGCAGACAAAATGTATGGCTCATGATTTCTGAAAATGTATTTGAGAAGCCTGGAGATAAGCAGGCCACTGTTACGTTTAACAGAACAGGGAACATATACACCTATACTAATCTGGATGGTGTTGTGTGTATCTGGTCGAAAAAATAATTATAAATACAATTTCAATTTATTTTGTCAAATTAATTTCTGTTCCTATATTTGCAACCCGTTTGGGAGTTTAGCTCAGCTGGTTTAGAGCATCTGCCTTACAAGCAGAGGGTCGGCGGTTCGATCCCGTCAACTCCCACAGAAAGGTCACTGAAAAGTGACCTTTCTTCATTTAATCCGTAAAATGGGCAGACCCTGTATGCAAAACAGACGCCTGGAAAAAAGATTAACTTGCTATTCATGTGGAGTAACATAAAATCACCGCTTATCCTTGCTTTAGCCTTAACCACAGTATCTGGTTTTGTATATTTCAAACAAGGGGTACAATTGCAAGCCATTACCAATAAAGTCATGTCAGATATTAAAATTGAAATCGGTGGTAGGAAATTTGCCGCAACACTTTTTGACAATGCAACGACTCAGGCATTAAAGTCAAGGTTTCCTTTAAAGCTTGACATGGTTGAGCTCAATGCAAATGAAAAGTATGCTGACCTGCCTGTAAATCTTCCTGCAAAGGCTTCCAATCCTGGAATAATAAAGGCTGGTGATATGATGCTCTACGGGACATCTACGCTGGTTATTTTTTATGAAACATTCAATACCCGCTATGCCTATACCAGAATCGGTAGGATTGAAAATATAGCTGGATTAAAGGAAGCACTGGGTTCGGGAGATGTTGCAGTTACTTTTAGCATGGATTAGAAGTAATTAAACTGCTAAGGCACTGTGTAACGCCTTATAATTTTTGTTGAATTCCCTTTGAATTCAGTAAATTCATAGCTCTAATTCACACAGTTTGACGAACAGCCGTATTG
>CANHUF010000315.1 GCA_947463715.1 Sphingobacteriales bacterium | reverse complement strand
TCACCGGGATAAGGTATCGTGTGAAAAATCCATTTTTGCTGGCCTGTGCGCACATCAAAAGCCCGGATATGTCCGGGTGTTTCATCACCCACCAGTCCGCTCAGGATGAATAAATTTTCATATACCATCACAGGAGAAGTAGGCGCCACAAACACCGTAGAATCCGGACGATCCAGTCCAGCATTCAGGTTGATGCCACCATCTTTCCCAAAAGAAGGAATGAGTTTACCAGTGTGGGCATCAATGGCATAAGCCACTGAACCGGATGTGAAGAGGATACGTTTGTCGTCCTTGTCTTCCCAGTATGCCACACCCCTGTTTTGGTTAATGGATTTTCTGAACCAGCTTTTGTTTTGCAGGGAATCTGCCGGATCAAATTTCCAGAGCTCTTTACCGCTTGTAGCATCCAGTGCAAATACTTTCATTCTCGGAGAAACCCCATAGAGGATGCTGTTGACTACGATGGGGTTGCATTGAATAGTACCCACTTTAGTGAAGTCACCACCTTCCGATTGGTATGTCCAGGCCACCTGCAGCTTACCAACATTTGCAGTATCAATCTGCTTTAGGGAAGAATACCGCAGGTTGTGTTTTGAACCACCCGTCACCGGCCAGTCGTGGTTGCCGCTGGTATTTGAGAAAGATGATGTCAATTGATAGGCAACTATCAGTAGCAACAAAGCGGCGAGCGGGAGGAGTTTGTTATTCATTTGAAGTCTTAAGCTATACTATGGAACTGGTACATCAACAGAAAACCTGCTTTTGCACAACCATGTAATTTTAACACTAAATATTAAATTTACATGGTTAAATTAAAATTTTAATCGCTCAGATTAAACTTAACGTTCTTTCATGTTGGCTTGTAACAGCAGAATTACACGCCTCTATTCCACTATTTACTTTTCCACTAATGTGGTATTACCTCCATAAATATCTCTCCCCCTAAATTTTGATCCTAACTGAACCTTCTTCTAATTACAACTATAGCCCTTTTGTGCCTCAAACCATGACGATGTTTCCTGTGCTTGTGTCGTTTTATCGGATGATAGCTCGAAGTGGAGGACGATGTTGAAAGCCGATAAGTTTGTTCGACAATATTATTACTTAACTTTTCAGCGTTTGAATGAGTACTTGCAAATAATAATGCTGCTCCGAAAAAGAATACTAATCTGAACTTTTTCATGATATATATTTGATAACATTGACAGTAAAATAACTTTCAGGTTTAACGCAATACGTTTAACTGTTATGAATATTATTGTTGAAGTCTTTTGTCTGCAAAGAATAATTGGTTACCGCTTTTTCTCCTGCAATCGGAAAAACGCCTTCATTTCCTCAATTAGCTGCTCTTTGATTGAGGTGTAGGTAGGATCACCAGCCACATTCTTTTTTTCTAAAGGATCCTTGCGGTAGTCATACAATTCTGTAGCGTACAACTTTTTCTCATCATAGGGCTGAGCAGAGGTGAAATCATTCATCCAGACAGTCAGTCTGTATCTGTCTGAACGCAGACTGTATCCCATCATTTTGGCTTTATTGAATCCGGCCTGGATCATCTCTGCCTTGGGAAGCGATCGGGGATACTGGCTCACTGCATAATCCTTCACAATTGATTTCCTCCCGGCCATCACCGGTTTCAGACTCTTACCCTGCAAGTGCGCTGGTACTGACACGCCGGCCAGGTCACAAATGGTTGGAAAAATATCCAGGTGCTCTGAAAGGGCATCTGTTTTGCCGGATTTAATCCCAGGAGCTGCTATAATAAGCGGAGAGCGGGTGGCCTGTTCAAAATTGCTGTGCTTGTTCCACATGTCGTGGTCGCCCAGGTGCCAGCCATGATCTCCCCACAATACAATAATGGTATTTTCCAGCGTGCCCAGGGAATCTAGGGTGTTCAGCAAAATACCAACCTGAGCATCCGTATAGGAGATGGCGGCATAATAACCATGCAGCAGTTCACGCTGCTTTTCGGTAGCCAGACGGATGTGGTTGCCGGCACCCTGATGTTGTACTTGTGGGCGAATATCAGGATAGTTTCGCAATTCGCCTGACTGATGATATGCCAGTTCGGGACTCTTCTCAGCATGTTCCTGAAATGCAGCAAGAGGCAATGCTTCGCGCTTGTAAAGGTCCCAGTACTTTTGAGGGGCAATGAAAGGGAGGTGTGGTTTGTGAAAACCTACCGCCATAAAAAATGGCTTGTCTAAACCATTCAATTTGATCAGCTGTTCTTTGACCTTTAGCGCCAACACACCATCTTCATAAGCATGGTCAGGAACATCCATGGCTTCAACAGATGGACCGGTTTTTTTGGTGCTCCCAAGATCCGCATCCTCCTCTTCTCCTTTTGGTTGATTCTTCTTCTGCACAAATAACGCCTTGTTTTCAGGCTTCACATATCCGCCTGTAGCAGGTTTCCCCAATGCATAATCAGCTGGCTTTGCTTCGATGTAAGGCGTATTCCAGGACAAGGGATCTATCTTGTTGAGGGCACTGGTGGGGTGATAGATTTTACCTGCACCCATAGTCAGGTAACCCTGCTGAATCAGGTGTTGCGGCAGGGTCAGGATATCCGGATTCATGTCACGCATCTGCGTTTTCAGGTCCCAGATCTTTGTAAAATCAGGCCGCATACCGGTCATGATACTCGCACGTGTTGGTCCGCATACAGCCTGCTGACAATAATTGCGTCTGAAAATAGTTCCCATGGCAGCAAGCCTGTCGATATTCGGAGTCTTTACAAGCTTATTACCATACGCACCTATATCCGGACGAAGATCATCCACAGCAATGAACAAAATGTTATACTGTTTCTTTTCCTGAGCAGTGAGCATGATAGAACAGAAAAAGATTGGCACCATCAAAAAGGATAACCTGTTCATTGATATATTTTTTTATTAAATGTACAATTGATTATAAAATATATTTCTACTACCCTTCTCCCGAATTTACCTTACCTATTTGTGCTTTTTCAAAAAGTTGATGAATGAAAAGTATCAATAATCCGAATAAAACTGAACCTAAAATCAATAAATTATTCAGAATACCAGTTACCGAAAATGAAACCTTAATAAGTATGGTTGACAAGACAAAACCTGAATTGCGGATGATGGTATGAAAACGATCAGAATAATAAAAAGAAGCCAGCAAAATCAATACATCTACAATGATCAATATCGTAAAAAACTCGTCGAAAAAAATATTATTCATATAAGCCAGCAGATTGGCATCTGCAAAGCCTTTTTCAATACCTAACTGAAACCAACCAGCAAATGAAAACAATGCAAGCGCGAGTAATATCGGTACAAGTAATAGGGCAATGACTTTTTTTAGCAATATGAATTGGCCTCCTTGCTGTATCCCTATTTCCTTTCCTTCTCCGTGAACGTATCCTTTACGGAGTATCTTGTGATAAAACAGGTAAATTAGCGTAAAGAGTAACAATGATGTGACCGCATCTATCGTAAAGCGGAGGTCATTTTCATTCTGGAACCAATCATTCACAAGCTCCAGATCACCAAGGTCTTTGAAGATTCGCCTGATTACAATGAGGGTGATGATTTCATACTGCTTTCCGATATAATAGGAGGTTGATTGCGGAAGATAAAATATCAGCAGATATACCTCATAGACCAGGATAAATGAGAATGGGGTATAAATGGCAGAAATGGGATTGCTGAGAAACTTCGATCCTGAAGGAATCCATCCAATATTGGAACAGAAAATCAAAATAAGATGAATCAGGTAACTGGCGATGGCCAGCGTAAGAATTATCCGCTCGCTCCTGTGTTTAGTTGTAGGTGACAACAGCAGATTCAGCGCGGATTCTACCTTTGCAGAAAAGGAATTGGTCTGAAAAGCTTGCATCTTTTATTGTAATATAATCAATTTAAACGGGGATTTCAT
>CANHUF010000314.1 GCA_947463715.1 Sphingobacteriales bacterium | reverse complement strand
GGTTATGTAACTGAAAAAATATACGAGCCCATGTTTGTAAATAGCATACCTATATATTGGGGTAGCCCTTTAGTACATCTTGATTTTAATACTAAAAGTTTTGTAAATCACCATGATTATAACAATGATGAAGAGGTGATTGAACGTATAATTGAATTAGATCAAGATAAATATAAAATGGCAGATATGCTAAAGGAAACTTGGTTTTCAAACAATCAATTAAATCCTTATTGTAATAAAGAAACTCTTCTCTTGTTTTTTGAAAAAATATTTAGTCAACAGATTATTCCTGTTTCCTCCACTATATTTGGTAAATACAACATATATAAACTCAAATCAAGAGTAGCGTTGAGTAAACTTAAAAAAAGACTTTGAAAATCATTAGACCTTTTTATTTATTTTTTTTATTTTCATGTTTACATAAAAATAATAATCAATATTTTAATCCCAGCCCCACACTTGATTCTACTTATAAATCTTCCTTCCCCATCGGATTTGGATTTCATTTCATAGATTTAGAATCTGATTCATCATATCTTATTTCAAATCATTTCAACTCCATCTCCACCGCCAACGCATTTAAATTTGAAGCCATTCATCCTCATTCAGATGAGTATGATTTTAAAGAATCAGATTCCATTATATCTTTTGCCCAAAAGCATAACATGAATGTTCGTGGTCATACCCTTGTATGGGGCAATAGAAATCCATATTGGTTGATTTGGGATACTAAAGGGAATATGGTTAACAGAAGTATTTTGGAAGATCGTCTCAAAGAACACATCCTAACCGTGGTTGGTAGATACAAGAACAAAGTTTACGCATGGGATGTTGTTAATGAAGCTGTTTTTGACAATCAAAAAGAATTCCTTAAGCCTATTGTATGGTACAAAATTCTTGGTGAAGAATACATCTACAAAGCCTTTCAGTACACCCATGAAGCAGATTCCAATGCTTTGCTGTTTTATAACGATTACGATGCTGAACAGCCGTCTAAGCGTGATAGAATAGTGAAGTTGATCAAACATATGAATGGTAAAAACATTCCTATTCATGGAATCGGAATTCAAGGTCATTGGACAACAAAAAATCTTAATCTTTCTGATCTCGAATCTGCAATTGATATATATTCAGCAATGGGTTTACAGGTTCATATTACTGAGTTACACATCACTAAACCTGAAGATCCCAATGCTACAGATGATGTAACCATGCAAGAGTTGGCATCAATTTACCATGATTTGTTTCTCGTGCTCCTTAAACACAAGCATCAAATTACTGGAGTCACCTTTTGGCAATCCGAGAACGCCAAAAACAGATATTATCCTCTTTTTGATAGCCTTTTAAAACCAACCATTGTTTATCAGTCAATCGTCAATGCAAACTCAAGCAATTAGGATTCTCCATTTGATCAAGTCGCTGGGTAGGGGAGGTGCTGAAACATTACTTCCTGAAACCCTGAAAGTGCACAATAAAACCAGTTTTGTTTTTTATTGTATATATTTTCTTCCATGGAAGGACCAATTGGTTGAAGAGATTAATACCGCCGGGGGGATTGTGAAGAATATTCCAGCTACAAATAACATCAAAATACTGCTTCAGGCTTTCAAAATATCAAGGTTTATCAAACAAAACAACATCCAAGTGGTACATTGCCATTTGCCCTGGGCTGGTTTTGTTGGTCGTATTGTTCATTTAATTTCAGGGATTCCGGTCATTTATACCGAGCACAACAAGCAAGAACGATACCAGTCCCTTACCCGCTTTTTCAATAAATTTTCTTTCAATCTTCAATCAACTGCCATTGCAGTGTCTGATGATGTGGCTCAATCCATCAAACTCAACATCAATCCCTCAATTAAGGTCAATACTATTTTAAACGGAATCAATACTGAGAAATTCCGCAGGAACCTCCAAGTTGGTCAAAAGATACGTGCTGATTTGGGTATTTCTAGTGATGCAATAGTCATTGGAAGTTTAGGCGTTTTTCGCACTCAAAAACGCTTACATCACTGGTTGGAAATATTTGCATCAGTTTCAAAGCAAAATCCAAATGTTCGTGGTATTCTGGTAGGTGACGGTCCTCTTAAACAGCAAATCATTCTTCAGATAAAAGCCATGGGTTTAGCAGATATTGTTTTTCTTCCAGGAATCCAAACCAATGCAGTAGATTGGTATTCAGCTATGGATGTTTTCATGATGACCTCTGAATTTGAAGGTCTTCCCTTGGCCTTATTGGAGGCAATGTCTTGTGAATGTGCTGTTGTTGCTACCAATGCCGGAGGGATCAATGAGGTGGTGAATGATGGTATCAATGGATCAATTGTAGATGTTGATCAATGGGCTGGCCTTACTTCTAAAGTTCAATTTTTACTGGACCATCCTGACGTCAGGGTTTCCATGGGTCAGGCCGCAAGAGATAGGGTTGTTCATCATTTTAGCATATATCAAATGACCAAGCAGTTGGAGAACTTATATACATCTTATGCTGATACGGAAAAGCACTGAAGCGGATATACCTGCAATTGTTGCATTGTTAAAAAAATCATTGGGGGAGACCTCTTCTCCCAAGACTGTTGATTACTGGGTTTGGAAACACATCAACAACCCATTTGGTGAATCCATGGTACTGGTTTCTGACAACAATGGTCAATTGATTGGAGTAAGGGCCATGATGAGATGGTGTATGCAAGAGGGGGTTGATGCTCAGTATTGCTTAAGGGCTGTAGATACTGTCACTCACCCTGATTACCAGGGCAGAGGTATTTTTAGTATTTTAACACAGAAAATTGTAGCCCGTGCGCATGATGAGGGAATTGATTTTATTTTTAATACTCCAAACAGCAAAAGCCTACCAGGTTATCTTAAATTGGGTTGGATTTCTCTTGGCAAAATGACGATTGGAATCTCTTTAATTTCATCCATGTTTAGATCTGTTTCATCTTCCCAGCTTGCTTTGCATGATTTTTCTTGCCTAGACAATCTTTGCAAACGCTGGAATGCCCTCCAAGAGACTGCCAATCATCTTTTTACCCCTAAATCTCCAGCATACCTCAAATGGCGTTACATTGACAATCCTGTTGTTAAATATTTTGTATATGCAACCCCAACAATATTTCTGGCCATGTACACCCGCAAAAGAAAAGGTATCACTGAATTGAGGGTAGCTGAACTGATTTGCATGGGTAACATGCCAGTAGATAGAAAAAAAATAAAATCGCTTGTTCGACAATGGTCAATTGAAAAAAAAGCAAATTTGATTAGTTTTGCACCACAGTTTAAAAGTTGGATGCCAGGTTTTGCAATGAATTTGCCGTTTGGCCCAATTCTGATCACCAAAAAAATAAATGTAGTTTTACCTTCTTTTAAACTTGTAAAAATGGCATATCAAATGGGGGATATGGAACTTTTCTGATGGACATTGTACTTATTTTGATATTCATTATTGGTTTTTACCTGGTTCAGCGAAAATACCTGTTATCAAGGCCTCACTTTAATAATGGTGCTTTAAATGAATATTATTTTGACATTTTTTTTGGGGTACATCTTTTTTTTACTATTGTTTATTTAATGTATAGCTATGCAACCCGATCTGATTCTGGTGAGTATTACCGAATAACTGTTCAGACCAAAACTTGGGGCGAGTTGTTTCAAACGGGTACAATTTTCATTAGGTTTTTATGTTTTCCGCTCAGCAATATATTGGGTTTATCCTACAACTCAGTTATGTTTATCTTTGCTTTTTTGGGTTTTGAGGGCATCCTGCTTTTTTATCTTGCATCCAGAGAAAATATTCCGAAAATTTCTGTAGTCTTTGGAGGGATGACTTTGTTGGAAATTTTATTTCTCCTTCCCAATTGTCATTTCTGGTCTGCATCGTTAGGAAAGGGCAGTGTGATGATTTTTGCTATTGG
>CANHUF010000313.1 GCA_947463715.1 Sphingobacteriales bacterium | reverse complement strand
CTGCAGGCATAATCATTTCATTCTCGTTACTGTACTGCAGCATATCTTGCTTCATAAAAGTTGGTGTTCCAATTTTAAGCAAATTATCCCATCTGTAATTCTGCAGTACATTGATTTTGATCTGTTGCTGCGGATATTGAATGCTAAGATTTCTTGTATCCAGCATAATTTGTAACCTGTGATGCGTCTGAAAATATTGTTGATTAGAAGGTAACAAAAGTTGGGTACTGAGGCTCATTTTTTCATCAACAACTAAAAATCTTCTGGTAAATGACAATTTTGAAGTGTCGCCATTCAAAAAAACTTTGAGCAAATAATTTCCGGATTTAATTGGAATAGCATTCCTGTCGGGAAGTGTTGCCTGGTAATGGGTATATTTTTTTAGTGCGATTGAAGAATTTCTATAAGTTGAAATTCTTACCTGTGAATAACCTTTCAGGTAATCAAACTGACTCAATTGCGCTGGAGTCCAGTCTGCATTGCACAAAACAAAAGTATAATAGTAATTCCTCACTCCCCCATCCAAATCATCAAAATGCAATTCAAGTTGATCTGCTGAATTTAGTCTGATTATCGGGTAAGCAAGCTGATCTCCGTATTTAGAAAATTTGATTGATTTGATAGCTGAGTTATAGGTTATATCCGGTAATCTTTGCGCGAATGCGGAAATCGTTATTGATAAGATAGTGGTCAATAAAATTATTCTTGCAGGCATCCGGGTATTTTATTTCGAAATTAATCAATAATTGATTAGTAATTTTATGTTACAAGAACAGCCGAATTGAAACTTCCACTCAGAATAGTCAGTAAATTAATATTTGCCCCAACTGGTGCTTTTTCAAGGTTTATCATGCGCATTTCCATTGCAGCAACAACCATCAGTGTGGCGGCAATGATTATATCACTTTCATTTATTAATGGTTTTCAGGAAGTGGTAGCTGCAAAAATCTTTAACTTCTGGGGGCATATTAGGGTTCAGCATTATGAACCCGTTAAAGTAGCCATTGCCGAAGAAACCCCAATAAAGGCTACAGCCGACATAACAAATCTAATCAGGTCAGGTAACAATATACAATCTGTTACAAGTTTTGCAACCCGCTCAGCTATATTAAATGCAAATGGCACAATAGAGGGTATTTTGTTAAAAGGAGTTGATGCAGATTATCCATTCTCAAAACTGAATCAATTTCTGATTGCCGGAAAGTGGCCCAATGTTTCAGAAGAAAACACTGAAATTGAAGTAGCCATATCAAAATTTACAAGTAACGAACTTGGAATAGGCGTTGGGGATAAATTACTTATTTACTTTATTCTGGATAATGGAGAACAACCTAAAACGAGAAAAATAACCATTAGTGGTATTTTCAATACTGGAATTGATGTATATGATAAAATATATGCGTTAGGACCATTATCGCTTATTCAAAAAATGAATGGCTGGGGCAATAATCAGATTGGTGGCTATGAAATTGACCTGAAAGATGAAAAGACAATGACTGAAGACGGAGCAATCTTGTTCAGTTCACTGCCACCCGGACTCAATGCTGTAACGCTGGAAGAATTATCACCTGAAATTTTTGACTGGCTCAATTTGCAGGATACGAATAAAGTAATACTTATTGTGGTGATGAGCATTGTTGCGTTTATCAATTTGATTACATGCCTGATTATTTTATTGCTTGAAAGAACATCTATGGTAGCAGTGCTCAAAGCACTGGGTGCAAGGAATCGAACTATTCAGAATATATTTATTTTTTACGGTTCATGGATATCAGGTATTGGAATCTTAATTGGTAGTTTTACAGGTTTAGGAATTTGTTTTTTACAACAAAAACTAAAATTTATCCGGTTAAACGAAGAAGCATACTATGTAAGTTCTGCTCCTGTTTCCATTGATTTGTTTCAAATTTTTCTTGTTGTCACAGGCACATTTTGTGTTTCCATGCTGGTATTGATTATTCCTTCATTTATTGTAAAAAAAATCAGCCCTGTAAAAACGTTACAATTCAGGTAACTAACCTATCATTTTTGATAATATAATTGCAGCAGCTACAGCAGCATTGAGTGATTCTGCTTTTCCGATTCTTGGTATGGTGATAGCCTTACCAGCAATATTGCGCAAAGAAAGCGAAACACCCCTTGATTCGTTTCCTATAATCAATAAAGTTTTATCTGGAAATAAAAACTTGTCATAAGGTTCACCATCAAGTACGGCAACACATGGAGTATACATGCTATTATCCTTTATAAATTGCTCAATTTGGATATAATTAATACTTACCCGTAATAAACTACCCATTGCGGATTGAACTACTTTTGGATTATACACGTCTACAGAATCCGGAGAACAAATAAGTTGATTTACACCAAACCAGTCGCAGGTCCTGATTATTGTTCCCAGATTACCCGGATCCTGAATCTGATCAAGTGCAACAACAACGGGATTGTCATCCGGGATAAATATGCCTGAAGCTGGTTTATGTAATACAACAAGAACTTCATTGGCAACAGAAAAACCTGTGATTTTCTGAAGTTCAAATTCCTGAACCTCATATACAGATATACTATTTGTTAGCTTCCCCCGATTTTTAACAATCCATTTTTCTATAGCGTAAACAGCCCTTATCAGGTGACTATATGAGGATATTATTTCATCTGCCATTTTAACCCCTTCCAATACAAATACACCCTCCACATCCCTGAATTTTTTTTGGGATAAACTTTGAATATATTTGACTTCTGATTTTGGGAGCATATTCTTTAAAATTTAATTATCTGGTGACAGCTGACTTCAAAACATTTAAAAGTTGTATAAATTTCATCATGCTGATGGGATTGCTGGCATCATGTACTATTGTAAGAAAAGCACCTGTAAATTCTGCATTTATCTTCGAAAATAATATAAAAATCACAGGAAAGTTTTCAAAAAAAGAAATTAAGGAGTTAACAGTAAGATTAAATGAACAGATTGAAGACAGTGTACAAATAAGAAAAGCTTCAAAGATTCCATGGCCATCATTTCCTTGGATTATTCCAGTTCCGGTAATGTCAAACCCCTATCCATTTAAAACTGGTCCGGTTAAACAATCTGTGCTTAATATGCAATACTTAATGGCAAGCATAGGGTATAGAAGAAGTTTTGTAAGCTATGATACAACAATAAAAAAGTATAAAGATCAAATCAGAACAACCACCAATTATAGTGTACACACCGGTCCAATCACCAGAATAGATTCAATAACTTATGAATTCAACAATAAGATTCTTGATTCACTGGTCAAAATTTCGAATGAGGAATCCCTCATTCAAAAGGAAAAAATATTTAATTATTCTTCAATTGACAGAGAAATAAGCCGGTTAACTGAACTGTTTCAGAATAATGGTTTTGCAAGATTTACAAAAGAAGATATTATAGCAGAAATAGATACTGGCTCAAAGGAATTATTAAGTCCCATGACAGATCCTTTCAATTATGCCATATTATTAAGTAGCATTAAAAACAAGGCATTAATGCCAGAGGCGGACATTTATTTCAAATTAAAAAATTCATCTTTACAAAATCATTTCAGTCAGTATACAATCGGAAATGTATTTATAGAACCAGACACTGATCCCGAAGACAGCGTTTTGTTTGATATTAATACATTTAAAGACAGCGTTCCTGATATCTACGTCTTGCAAAAAAGAAATCTGTTCAACAATAATTTTATAAAAAGTCAGATTCAAATCATCCCTTCCAGCACGTATACACGAGATGCATATAATAAAACAATTAATCAGTTAAATAAACTTGGGGTATGGCAAAATATCAATATTTCAAGTGACATCAACGATAGTCTGAATAAAATTGATTACGAGCTAAAACTTCAGCCAGCTAAAAAACAATATTTCAGTATTGACCTTGAGGGAAGCAGCAT
>CANHUF010000312.1 GCA_947463715.1 Sphingobacteriales bacterium | reverse complement strand
TGTACACAAACCAGACCAGAAGCGGAATCAGTAAAAACAGCACAACCGCAATGAATGGATGTGGCCCGTAAGCGAAGTCGAATCGACCATCACGAATAGCGTCCCAAACATAGGCATCCCAGAAAAAACTCATCGTTAATCTACTGACTCTCTCGTTTACTGCTTAAGGTTACTGCGATGTTTGATGACCGCATCTTATTCCGAGGGCGCCGTTTGTGTGGGCGATCCTGTCTCTGATAATGCCCGGTAGTACGACTCAACCAAGGATCGGTACTGATCAGGAATCTCCTCTTCGGACACACTGAACAACCGTTGGCTGATCTGGGCCATCTCCGCGCGCGCGCGCAGATCACTTTCCAGCTCAATCATGGGTTGCAACAAACCACGCAGCAGCTCAGGCTGATTCATAAACGCTTCAAGCGACTGGCTGCTGATTTCACTGCTGATCGAACGGGCATTACCCCACAGAGCCGCTTCGCCTTCTTCTGGAATGCCACCAGGCCCAACACGTTGCTGCGAGTTCAGCGGTCCGCTGGCCAGCTGCTGCGCCTGCTGACCGCGCTGACCCGCTTGCTGAGAGCCCGGCTGACCCGCTTGCTGATCTCCCTGCTGCAGCTGCTGCGCGAGTTGCTGCGCCAACTGCTGAGAGCGGGCCAACTGCTCACGCATTTGTGCAATGGACGCCTCACCGGATTGGCCGGCCTCGCGAGCATCAATTTCCTGCTGCAATTGCTCCAGCTGCTGACGCAGGGCGCTGGCGTCAGCCGCGGCCTGCATGACCGGATCCTGACCCGTAGCAGCCGGGGTCTGCGCGCCGGCACCGAGCGCCTGCAGGTTTCTGTCCAACTCGTTGAGTCCGTCTGCCACTTCCTGCTCAATATCAATGGCCAGATTCACCATGCCATTTCTTAATACGCGATTGGCGGTGTCCATCTGTTCGGTCAGCGGCAGGATCGCGCGATTGGCCTGCTGGGCCTGCGACAATAACTGCTGCTCCTCGTTGCTTGCGCGTGCGATGACAGCGCGCAGCATGCGCTCGATCTCAGCAAGTTCCTGGCGGTTACGCTCTTGTTGCTGCACCAGTTCCTGCACGCCCTCGGAGTTGCTGCTGGCTTGCCGCGTCTGCCCCAGTCCCTGCTCCTGCGCCAGTTGTTGCAACGACTGCTGAAGATCACGTTGTTGCTGAATCAGTTGCTGACCACGCTGTGCAATGTTTTGTGCCAGCTGATTGGCGGAATTCTGAGGCTGCTCTGCCATCTGGCGCTGTTGCTCACGCAGACTTTCCAGTGCGCGCTGACTTCGGGCGGCCGCCTGAGCCGGCGACTGCGCTTCAGCAGCTTCCTGCATCTGCTGCAACGCACGCTGCATCTGCTCGTTACTGGCCTGGCTATTGCTCTGCTGCCCGCCCTGCTGCTGAGAATTCTGTGCCTGTTGCATCTGCTGGCGCGTATTCATCTGCTGCTGCAGTTGCGCAAGTTCGCTCGACAGCTGCTCCTGTTCACGGCGCAACCTTTCAAGCTCCCGGCGCCGCTGCTCTTCTTGCATGTCTTCCATACGCCGCGCCAGATTGCGCTGAGCGCGGGTCAGACTTTCCTGACGGCGGGCAAGCTCTTCAAGACGGCTGGTTTCCTCGGTGTTCTGTTGTTGGCCGCCACCGGCCTGACGTGGCGTTTCATAACGGTTCTCGTTCTGCCCCATCTCCATGTCAAACAGTTCGCGCAGATCTTCGCGCTCCTGTTGTCCACCGCCCCCGCCACCACCGCCGGCCTGCCGCTGGAAGTTAACGTCGGTACGGTTGATCTCGGCTTCAGCACGCAACACCATCTGCAGCGCTTGCTGCTCGGGCTGCATCGCCGTTGTTAACGCCTGCGCGTCGAGTTGTGTTGCCGCCAGATCCATCTGTTCAATCGCCCGCTGCAGGAAGGTCACCGCATTGGCAAAACTGTCATCCGCAAAATCAAGACGTTCTGACAAACGCTCAATGGACATGCCCGCCCGCTCCATGGCTTCGCGCTGGGACTCGGCCAGCACCAACACATCGTCAGCAAACTGCTGCTGATCCATGGTCAGCTGTTGCTGACGCAGACGCCAGGTTGCCGCAATGATGTCTTTTTGCAGCGTCACCAGCGCGCTGCTGCTGTTATCGCCACCACCTCCGCCGCCGCCTCCGCCACCTTGCTGACCAGCGGACGCCTGTCTGAATTCCTGATCTGTCGGAACGACCTGCAGGAAATAAATATCTGACACAACCTGCTGGGCTCCACGCAAACCATTGTTGTCAGCCAGCGTCATGTAGTAACTGACAAAATCACCCGGCTGCACCGCCAAATCTTCCATAAATATCATCTGGTTACCGGTTATATTTCGAGTTTTTTCCACAGGCAAAAAATCAATGGCCTGCTCGTCAGTGCCCACCACGCTGTAATGCAACTGAAACTCGCTGAGCCCGTAGTCATCGGTTGCTTCAACTTGCAGAATCACCTCTTCCAGGGGCATAACATCCTGATCACGACCGGGGCTGTGCAGCGCCAGAACAGGCGGTTGATCGGGGATGGAGCGGATATAAAACACGTCCGCATCTTCACTTTGCAACTGATCGAAGTCAGTTGCGATGATGCGATACCCGGTGTCACGTGACACAGTCAGCGCAGCAGACCCGGTCAGCCCGTCAATCACCAATGGAATGCGGCTGTCATCGTCAAACACAATCTCAGCCAGCTGCACAGCTTTGTTGAACAACACATTCAGGACAACTTCAGTGCCTTCGGGGGCAACCATATCGCCACCGTCTTCTTCCTGAAGGTTTTCGATACCGGTGTATGCCGGATAGGTATAGGCCAGATCTATCTGTTCGGCACGGGGAAGATCATAGAGCGTAATGGAATACTGGCGACTGCGCTGCCCGCCAGCACCGCCCTCCTGCTCATCGACGCTGACGTAATAAATCAGATCTTCCTCAACTGCCGGCATGTAGTAGGAGTACGCGGCACCGTTACTGCCACTGCCCTCTTCACGCATCGCTGCGTCATACCAGTTCAGCTGATCTGACTGCATGCGCAGGCGAATATTATTGCCGGGCAAGGCATTCTCTATCCTTACATTGATACTGGCTGATCGCCCGCGCTGCATGCGGATATCACCCGGTTCCACGGTAATCACCAGTTCGAGTGGCTCTGCGGGCACCTCGGGAGCGACCAGTTCCACAGCGACCGGCCGCAGTGAAAATGGCCACAACAACTGCGCACCTGCGCGCAACAAAGCCTCTGAATTGACAAAAGCGATGATGGTTACAACGGTAGCCAGTGCGGCTGCGGATGCCGACAGGTAAGGCGTGCGCCGATCAGACACTTGCTGAAGTAGCTGTTCCTGGACACGCAGATGCTCAACGGCATCAACCCACAGCTGTTCCACGAACTGGGCAGACACACCTGCCTTTTGCGATGCATCGCTGTCCGGGGAGAATTCCAGCGAGGTCAGCAGCCGCTGCTCCAGATCTGGCATGCGCGACTCGATGATGCCGGCCAATTGCCGGTCATCCGCCCGTAGCCTGCGCAGAGCAGCCAGGTAACGCCAAACCAGCGCCAGGCTGGCGCCTGCGGTGATCACCAACAACAGCAGTTGCAATCCGAATGACGCCTGCAGCCAAAGACTGAGCAGACTCATGCCTAGCACCACCGCTGCGAGGGCAGTCAGTAGCAGACCTGTCTGATGCAGAAGTACCAATAAAGTACGGCGGCGGCCAACGTCTGCCAGACTGGCGCGCAGGTGGCTTATGGTGGCTTGTGAAGATTGCTTAGACATAATCAGGCGGCTCTGCTCTGGGATTACAGGACTGATACGTACAATGACAGCCAGCGGTTTTTACTCTTGTATTGCGCCCAACTATCCCATTACTCGACCGGACAAAGCAAACAAATCT